>DQVB01000388.1 GCA_015661985.1 Planctomycetota bacterium
CCCGGCCGGTTGACCCTTTGGCCGGTGGGCCGCCAGCCGCCTCGGCCGGTTGCCGAGATCAACGTGGTGGCCGTCGGCCAGCCGGTGGACGACAGCCTGTTCATCGTGGCCGACAGGCTGATCGAAAACGGACGGGTGGGCGAGATCACCGACGTGGTGGGCACAGTTGCCGTCAAGCCGCTCACCAGTCGCCGGTTCACGCCCGTGGCCACACACACGCTTCTGTGGCCGGGTGACTGGCTCCGCACCGACGCCCGCGGGGCCAATGCCGCCCGAGTCCCCTTGACCAGCGGGGCGGAGCTCGTGCTGGGGCCGGAGCCTCCGCGATGATCAGGTCACCGCAACCACCCGGTACGGCCAGTTCGTGCAAGTGGGCGGCGCGTGGTGGCCGGGTACGCAAGCGAATCGTTCAACGCACTGCTGGCCAGTCCCTGGACGGAGCCGCACGAAGAGGAGGCGCTGCAGTTGCTGCCGCAACTTTCTGCGGCCGAAGACGCCGGCGAGCGGCTTTGGGCCCAGGTGGCGGCGCTGCACCGGCTGACCGACCGAATGGTGCAAGGTCGCCACGCGGCCCGAATCGTTTCACTGGAGCATCCGGAGAAGTTGACCCGGACCGAATTGCGCCAGAAGCAGTTGGAGAACCTCCGGGCGGCTCGCCGCGGCCCTGGCCCAGCGACTCCGCAAGGCCGCCGGCCAGGCGGAGCGGAGATTGGCCCAATGGATGACCATCGAACGGCTCTACCTGGAGATCCGGATCGGCGAACGGCTGGATCGGGTGGCCGACGAGTGCTGGGAACTGCTGCCCGCGAAGCCGCCCGCCGGAGCGTTCGAAGCCGAGCCGACTTTCGCCCAGCGTTTGGATGCGATGCTCCACGCCCGCGCCCTGGTGAGCCCGGCTGAGGCCATGGCAGCGGTCGGATGGGTCACTGCCCAGCGAACTGGACGCGGACGTGCTCCGCGTCTTTGCCGTGCTGTTCCGGAAATCCAGTTCACCGCGAAACTATTTGAGGCGGCTCCGCGATTTCTACCGGGCCACCCGTGACTTCCGCCTCCTGGCCGGTTTGCCCGACGCGGTGATCGGCCACACGGCCGGACGGGTGTATCCGTTCCTTCAGGGCACGAGCAGCGTGCTGGAGGAGATCGGCGATGAAGCGACGACGGACGCCTTGGTTGAACGGATCAGCGAGGTTCGCCGCCGGGCCAAATCGGCAGTCGACCGGCGGGCGCTGGATCTGCTGGAGATGCTCGTCGAGCGCCGCGCGGCGGAGGTGCTCAACCAACCTGGGCCTCACGCCTGGAAGGCCTTGGCCGCCATGCGACGGGCGTTCCAGCAAGAATGCTCCGAAGGCGAACCGAGGCTCATGGCCGATCTCTTGAGCAGTCTGGGCCGAATCGTCGATCAAGAGCTGGCCGCCGAACAGCTCCGGCAACTGGAAACGCTCCAGGGCCGGACTGCCCGTGGCACGCTCGACCGGCTCCGCATCGGCCACGGCCGCGCCCGATGCCTCTGGGCTTACCAGCGCTACGATGAAGCCATCGACCTCTTGCAAGACGCCCTGGCCGAATACCAGGCCGCCCAGGATGGCGTCCTGCCCCAGACGGCCAACGGTGCCGCCCTGTCGCTGATTTCGTACTGGAAGGACCGGGGCCACTTCGCCCGCGCAGAGACCTTCCTGCGCGAGCAACTGGAACATCCGGCCAACCCGCAGCAGGCCAAGTGGCTCCGCGGCCAGTTGTTCGACACGCTGGTCCGTGCTTTCGAACGCGACGGCATGGTGTCGCTGGGCCGTACCACTCCGTGGCCTCCTCGCTTCCGCGACGTGCAGTCCCGAATCTCCACGCTCGAGCGGCAGCTTCAACAAGCGCGAGGCAAGCCTGCGCGGTGAGGGGCGGCGGCCCGAAGGCGCCCAGGACAGCGCGGCAACTTGCACGATCGGCCTCTATCGGACATAATCGAACAAGTGTTTGGCCTTTGCAGATCGTTCAACGATTCTCGGAGTCTCTGGCGTGGTCTATGTGACTGAACCTGTTGCTTCGACCTGGACCGCCCGTGATCTGGTGGAGCGGTTCGGGGCTATCCCCTTGTGGCGGATCCGGTTCGACCCGCCGCCGGGGACAGCCACTGAACAAGATGTGATCGAGATCCACACCCGGGAGGATCGGCTGTGCGAGTTGGTGGAGGGAGTGTTGGTGGAGAAAACCGTGGGCACTTACGAATCGTATTTGGCGGCGTTGCTGGTCCGTTTGCTGGGGAACTTCGTCGTCCCGCGACAGCTGGGCATTGTCCTCGGGGCCGACGGCATGATGCGACTGGCTCCCGGATTGGTTCGGATACCTGACGTATCGTTCATCTCGCTGGACCGTCTGCCGGGGGGCAAAGTGCCGCGCGAGCCGATCGCCGACCTGGTGCCCGACCTGGCCGTGGAGGTGATCAGCCGGTTCAACACGCCGGAAGAGATGAACCGGAAGCTGGCCGAGTATTTCCGCCTTGGCGTCCGGCTGGTATGGTACGTTTATCCCGAGAGTCGCCGGGTCCACGTCTACCGGGCGGCGGATCAGATGACGGTACTGGAGGAGAACGAAACGCTTGACGGCGAACCGGTGCTTCCTGGATTTCAATTGGCCTTGGCCGAGCTTTTCGCCGAGCCGGGTGAAGCGTCCGGCGCCGGAAAGCGGCCAGATCAGTCGGGCTAAGGCGTCATCCCCTGTCCGTCGTTGTTCAACAACCGAGTTGTGCAGAGGCGAGCCCATGCCGCCGGTGCAAACCAGGTAGCGCCTTCGCACCGCAGCTCACCCGACGGCCGGTCCGGGGATAATGGAGCCCAACCAACACGGGGCGGCGCAAGGAGGCAAGCATCTCGCAATAAGAAGCGATTGGGGGAGAATCAGCCCGGACGTCCCCTCAGTGGACGTGGCGGCGTGTTTGCCCCTCTCCAAAGTGTCGTGTTTCGCTCTTCTGTCGATTGATCCAGAAGCTGGTACACTGGTGTGGCCTAACGGTGTGGATTCTTGTCCGGATGTGCTGTATGCTGAGGCCACGGGCAGGGACATCACGGAGGTGGGCAACGAGTTGGAAGAGGGTTTGCCCGGGAACCGGAGTGGGTTTACTCCTGGGCCCACGGGCATGAATGGCGGAGAGACATGACACATCAAACCAAAGGAACCAGCATGAAAGGCTTCTGGAATCGAAGGCGTGACGGTGCATGTTGGTTGATGGTTTTGACCGCCTGTCTTGGGCTGAGCAAGCTCGGGCCGGCTGACAAGGCGACTGCGGGTGAACTTGCTGAGACGCTGCCTGCGCGGCCCAATATCCTTTTCATCCTCATCGACGACATGGGTTGGCCGGACC
>DQVB01000648.1 GCA_015661985.1 Planctomycetota bacterium
CGGCGGTGGTGGGGTTTCTCATCGTACGGACTGCTCGTTCCCCTCCAGTTGCTTCCCACGCCTCCTTGCGGAGACGCAGTTCCCTTCGGGTACAGGGTCCAGGCCAAACCCTGGCGAGGACTTTCACCTCGCTGACTCGGTGCGCTCGGACGCACACTAGCCGCGTCTTTCCGGGACGCGGAGCTTTGCCCGTCTCGGAGAGACGGGCCTACGGGGGCTTACGGGGGCCTACGGGGGCCTGCTGGGCGACCGCCGATCGCTGCCGAGGGGGCGGCGTCAGGGCGCGATCGTGGACCGAGGCTCTCGGCCCGCCCGTCGGGGCGTTGAACTTTGAAGCGGGCTGTGTAGCAGCCGAAGCGGGCTGTGTAGCAGCCAACGCGAAGGGCTCCCGGCGCGACGAGGGCGGGCCGCTTTACGGCAATTGCCCCCCCTTCCCCGGGACAATCCCGACGGTGACAGGGGGGTGGCTTGACGTCTGTTGCCAAGGGAAAGGAACCGGCGGCCCCGAGCCATCTTGTCGTGCGGCTCAGCCCCGGCTCGATTTGCCTGATCGATCCGTTTTGCCCGAGGCGTCTGGTTTTCGCAACCGGAACAGGTCCTCTTTTCCGTCTTTTTTCCTGACGGTTTTCCTCCGTCTCCGCGGTGGTTGTAATTGTCACGGTTTGGATTATAAACACCGTAGCTCGTCCGAGACCTTGGCAAGGAGAACAGTGATGGCGAACGGCAACATTCCATCGTATTTGGCGTCGGCTTCACCGAACCCAGCGACCAATCGCGCGCCGTGGTACAAGAACACCGCTCAGTCGTATGCTGGGATTTTTCTGTGGATTGCGTTTTTCGACCAGCTGGGCGGTACGGTTTCCGGCCCCGGCGCCCTGGCCATGGCCAACCTGGCGATCGCCTTTTCGGCATTGATTTGTGCCGGGCTGGCCTGCGTGGTGCTGTTCTATCTGGTGCCCGGGCTGTTGGGCATGAAAACAGGGTTGCCTTTGTACATCGTGGGTACCAGCACGTTCGGGACGAAGGGGGGCTATTTTCTTCCCGGGATCTTCATGGGGCTTTTGCAGATCGGCTGGTACAGCGTGGCCACGTACTTTGCCGCAATGTACGTGTTGAAAGGCCTGGGGCTGGACGACTACGCCGTTTCGCTCTTCGGCGAAGGGAAACAGTTCAGTATGGTCTTTGTGCTCGTGGCGCTGGTCTGGGGTTACGTTTTTGCCTTCATCGGTGCTTTGGGGATCAACTACGTGGCTCGCGTGGCCACCTTTTTTCCCATCGTAATCATTGTGATGTTGATCGTCGGTGTGATTTCAGCATCCGGCGGTCTGGCGAACTACGATCGCAAGCAAGCGGCACGATACGCCTTCGTGGCGGCCAATATGATGGAGGAGCAACCGGACGCGGCTGGGGCGACCGCCGTTCGCGAGAAGCTGGATATACCCGGCGTGGAGCTTGAGCAGGAGCAGGATGCGATCATTTCCGGGATGGCGCTGGCGGGGTTCCTTTTCATCGTCCAGATGGTGGTCGGCTTCTTTGCCACGGCTGGTGCGGTTGGAGCCGACTTCTGCTCGAACAACCGCAACGAAGAGGACGTTTGGCTGGGCGGGCTGATCGGAATCGGCTTGGCCACCGTGTTTGCCGGCGGTCTGGGACTGTTGACGGTGGCCGGGGCCAAGGGCCTTTTGCTCAGCCAATTGGATCAGGGCGGCGTGACCGTGGGCCAATTGGCCGACTACACCTACGGCGGGGCTCTGCCGGTGGTGAGCCCTATGTTGGGGAAGGTGATGCTCCTGTTGTTCGCTGTCGGGTCGATGGCGCCGGCTTGCTTCTGTTCGTTCATCATCGGCAACAGTCTGTCGACGATGCTGGGCAGCGAGAAGACGCGCATCCCTCTGACGCTGGGTGGAGCGACGATCGGCATCATACTGGCTGCCCTGGGCGTGGCCGGCAATTTGGCTCCATTCTTCGGGCTGATCGGGGCTTCCTTCGGGCCGGTGATCGGGGCGATGATCGCCGATTACCTGCTCAGCGGGGGCCGTTGGGCCGGTCCGCGGGCCGGGGTGAGCATCCCCGGCTATGCCGCTTGGGCACTGGGGTTCCTGGTGGGCATCCTCAACCATCCCTGGATCGGCGTACTGCCAGGGTGGCAGATCGCTTCGGTCTATTCACTGATCGTCGGTTTTGTCGTCTATCTGGTCTTGGCCAAGCTGGGGCTGGAGCCCCAAGTGGTTCAGGTGCCCAACCTGAGCTTGGCCGCGGCGCCGGCCGGTGGAGACGAATCGGCCGCTGAGGGGGTGCAGGGGGAGGGCCAATCGGACTGAGGCGGGCGCGAAAGGGGCGTCGTGGTGAGGGGAACCGGGAAAATCGCTTCCCCGCGAAGGGTTGGATGCTGGTGGAATGCCTGAGCTGCCCGAAGTGGAGACCATGCGGCTGGGCATTGCTCCGGTAGTGGGGAGCCGCATTGTTGCGGTAGAGGAGCCACCCAGCGGACTGCGGCCGCTGCTGATCCGCCCGCCGCTGGTTCAGTTCCGTCGGAAGACTATCCGGCGGCGAATCGTCGAGGTGGCCCGGGCCGGAAAGCGGCTGGTGCTCTGCCTCGATTCCGGGGACCGGATCGTCCTGGAACCGCGCATGACCGGCCGCATCCTGGTGACCGCCCCCCCGGATCGCCGCCACCTCCGGCTTGTGGTTCGACTGGAGGGCGGTCCTTTTGCGCAGCTGGTCTTCTGGAGCCTGCGCGGATTGGGCAGCGTGCAGCTGCTGGACCCCGAAGCATACGCGGCACAGCTGGGGCCGACTAAACTCGGCCCCGACGCCTTGGAAGTCACTGCCAGCCAGCTACGGCACCGGCTGGGGGCCAGTCGGCGGGCCGTGAAAGTGGCCCTGATGGACCAGCACGCCATAGCGGGCATCGGCAACCTATACGCTTCGGAGATCCTTCACCGCGCGCGGCTGCACCCAGCCACCCCGTGTGAGAGGATGCGATCCGGCCAGTGGGAACGGTTGCACACGGCCATCGGCGCGGTGCTCCGCGAAGCGATCGAATGGCGCGGCTCCACGCTGGCCGACGGCCAATACCGCGACGCGGAGAATCGAGCCGGCCAGTTCCAGCACCGGCACCGTGTGTACCAAAAGGCCGGGCAGCGGTGCAGCCAGTGCGGCCGAGGCAGAATCCGAGGGATCGTCCAGGCGGGACGCTCCACGTTCTACTGCCCGGTCTGCCAGCGGCGGGCACGCGGGATACAGTGACCAGGGCGAAAGGGGCGAGTCCTGTTCCCGTTTGTCTCGGGGACGGCCCAGCCACGGTCCGCCGCGCCCGTGGGCACCGCCAGGCGCACCCGGCAGGCCCAGCAGAACCCGGCCCGGGAGAGCCAGGCTACGATTGTGGGCTTGGTTCAAAACGGGGCAACAGTTTCGGAGCCCAACGAAGGTCGGGTTTGTTTGTCGGGTTTGTTTGTAGTCCCGCCTTTAGGCGGCAGGGGCGCGGTGAATAGGGGTTCGCCATGCCGCCTCAAGGCGGGACTACAAGCGGGTCGGACCGTCTCCGACGGCTGTGAGCCGGAAAGGGCCCGAAATGAACCATGCCCGACTGTGCGTGGCGCCTCTGCCGAAGTGCTGCTATTGAAACACGTTGGACGCGAGGAAAAGGCGATAAGGCGGGCCTGTGTGCAGTTGCGCTGCGCCGATCAGAGCCGTCGCGTGTCGGGGGTGACGTAGTCCACCGCTTGCACACCGGAGCTGGCCGAAGGGCTGCTGCCGGTTGAAGCCCCGGAGGCCGATGCGCCGCTGGCCCGCCGCGTGTAGGGCTTGGTGCTCCCCGGCAAATAGGGCGAGCCGGAGGAGGTGCCGGAGGGCGGCTGGTAGGGGTTGGTTGCCGCCGCCGGGCTGCTGTCGGTGGTCGAAGGGACACTGCTGCCTGGGGGCGTATAGGGGCCGGCTGGCGGCTGATAGAGGCTGGCGCCCGGCGGCTGGTAGCCCGTGTTGCCGGGTTGGTACCCGGTCTGGCCGGGGACGTAATCTGAATTGCCCAGCGAACGGGCTGCTCCAGCCGCATAGCCGTTCGAAGCAATGGCTGGTGATGTGGCGCCGCCCACTTGGCCGCTCTGTGAACCAGCATAAGGCGACGCGTACGGGGCGTACTGAGGTTGCGTGGCTGTGGAGACACCGGAGTAAGGGGACGACGATTGCCCATCGGGCGAGGTGGTCCTGCCAGGCGTACTCCCCGTCCCTGCCCCGTATTGGGCCCCAGCCGCCGCCGAGGAACGCGGGTAGGAGGCTTGCGAATAAGGGGTACTGGTACTACGGTCCAGTGCCCTATACGGGTTGGAGCCGGCCGAGCCGGACAGCTGGCCCACGTAGCTGGCCGGGTCGGTCGCCGTGACCTGCTGGGGGTACTGCTGGCCGGTGCCCGGATGGGTCGACGAAGGGTTGTAGTAGCCCTGCTGGGGTGTGGCATAGGGGTTGCTACTGGCCGACCCTGCAACGGAACTGGGATAAGTGGACTGTCCACCCAAATAGCCGGAGGCGGCGTATGGGCTTGCCGAATCGTATTTGCCCGTGGCGCCGGTGCGAGTGGCTGTGGAACCGGTGCGGCTGGGCGAGGAGATGGTCGAGTTCGTCGTGCTGGCTGTGTACTGAGCCGAGCCGCTCAGAGGTGCTGGCTCGGCCTGGCGCGACGGCGGCTCCGGATATGGTGGGGCCTCCGACGCGGATTGGAACGGGTTCCAGTTGGACAGCGACCACGAGGGGGCGCTGCTCGTCTCACCCGTTCGACACCCGCTGGCTGCCGGAACCAAGAGTGCTGCGAGCGCACACGCTACGAAGGACTTTCGCATTGCTGGCGTCCTTTGAAAAGGGAACCAGAGAGGCACGCCTGGCGGCACCGACCTCCCTGTCGTTGTAGGAAGAGACCCGCGTCCTCCTCCATGAGGACATCTCGCCTTCAATCATTTTCGGAAGCTCCGGTTACGGAGCCGAAGCCAAAGTAGAGGGTTGGCCTCATTTCGTCGGTTTCGCCGCTTCGGCAACCCGGCAGCTGATACCACAAGCCAACCCCGCGGTCGATAAGGGCCCGGATTATAAGTCCCGGCCAACTGTGGTCAACCGCAGTTTGGGAACCCCTACGTTTTTGGGGTACACGCAGGCCTTTACGCCGGGGGGAGGGCGGGGAACAAGGGGGATCCAGCCATGCTGGTGTAAACCGACTTCCAATGTGTGGGGCCCGATCAGCTTTGCGAACGTCGGCAGCTTTTGCCGAACTTATTGGGGAGCAGACGTTTTGGTAGAGGGGGTTGGGACGATTGTGGTGCCGCTCGCCCAGCCCGGCCCGATGGCGTTTGGCCGGGCGGGTGGGGCACGCGTCGGGCTGGCCGCAGGCGGCCCCAAAGCCGTCGGCGACTTCGGCCCGGAAGCAGGTCGGCAAGGCGCAGCGTGGTGGCGGCATAGGACGACGTCATCCGTGCTCAGGCAACTTCAGCCAACCGCCTCTGCAGCTCGACCAGCATCCGGTCGTAGACGGCGGCCGTGTCGGGATCGGGCTGGATCGTGCCCGGCTCCGGCGCCGCGAACTCGGCGTAGAGGGCGTCCCAGTCGATTCCCGAACAAGCGTTGGCCGCTCGCAGCGCGGCGCCCAGCGCGGCGGAGTTCGTCACGCTCAGTCGCCGCAGGGCAGCCTGGAACACGTCGGCGAAGACCTGCAGGATGCCGTCGTTCTGCGATGCCCCGCCAGTGACCAGGAGCGTCTGGGGCCGCTCGGCGATCCACTGCGAATGGAGTCGCATCGAGAGCGCCTGGGCCTCGACGACGGCCCTTACCGCGGCCGCCGAATCGTGCCAACTCCGGAAGGCACCGCTTCCGTACAGCTTCAGTTCAGGCTTGAGCACCCGGGGAGTGATCTCGGGGAACAGGTAGGGCAACATGAGATTGCCGTTGTTACCCGGCGGCGTTTGGCGGATCGCGGCGCTGAAATCCTCCCAGGACATCTGGAACCGCTTGGCCATTTCTTCGCGCGTCAGCGAGCCGTTCTTGAAGCAGATGAGGCTCATGAAGCCGCCCGCCGGGTTGCCGAATACGTGCCCGTAGCCGGCTGGATCGACCTGCATCCGCGTCATGGCGGCAAAGTAGGTGTCACTGGTGCCCAGGCTCACGACCGCCGTGCCCGGGTGGCTGGCGCCCATCCCGATCAAACTGTTCGGGTTATCGCCGCTGGAGACGACCACCTCGGCCGATTCGTTCACTCCGTAGCGCCGAACAAAGAACGGCGCGATCCGTCCCAGGCGTGTGTTGGAGGGCACGACCGCCGGGAGCTTGTCGCCCAAGCCCGGGGCGGTGGCCTCCAGCATCACGTCGCTCCAACGCCCCTGGGCCAAGTCGAGCAGGTTCATGCCCGCCCCGTCCCCGTAGTCGATCGGGGCGTCGCGCCCGGCCAGGAGGAAGGCCACAAAGGAGCTGACCAGATGGATCCGCGCCGTCTGCTGGTAGCCCTCCGGATCCTCTTGGAAAAACTTACGGATCTGCGGCCCCGTGAACCGCTCCGTGGGCCGGGAACCGGTGACGGCGGCCACTCGCTCGCCCCCCCCGGCTGCCTCGGCGATCTCCTCACACTGCTTGGTTGTCGAGCTGTCCATCCAGATCGGTGATGTGGCCCGACTCAACAGCGGTCGCACCTGGTCGACCAGCGGAACCGCCGGGTCCCAAGTGGCCTCCGTGTACCCAGCGTTCAAATAGACCGACCCGTGCTGCTGGCCCGAACAGGCCACCCCGGCGACGCTCGACCAGTCGAAACCCGCCTCCCGACCCCGGGCGAACAACAGCTCCAAGCCCTCGACCCACATCAAGGGGTTGCTGTGCTGCGCCACGGAATCCTCGGGATACAAATACCCGTTTGGGGAATCGTAATGGGGCAGTTCCTCCCCGTAATGGACCGACAGATCCAAGACCACCTCGCTCCGATCCGTATCGATCACAATGGCACTGCAACTCTGGGTACTGGAATCGATGCCCAAATAGCGCGGCATGGGAGGCTCCTTGTCTGAGTCGGACTTTCTATACCGCCTACGGTTGGACATTTCCGCGCTGGCCCCGGGAACGGCTCGAGGCGCGGAAAAACCAAGCCGTCTTGGTATTTGGTATAACGTCGGGCGACCGGAAACGACCGAATCGGGTGCCAAGAGGCCGCTGGGTTAGTGCACCGCCAGACTGGGGTTCAGGGGTCGAACGGGGCGCCAAACCCCTCGTTGCCGACTCGTCGGCCCGCCCATCGAGCGTTGGTGCTCAACGAGCCCGACTCGTCCGATCCGGGCGTCTTCGGGGCTGAATCGCGGTTCCATGATCCGTTGCAAAAATGGTACCGCAATGCCGACCCCGACGAAAGCGTTACCGCCACCCGCTGGGATTCAGACAGAAACGGGGCCTTCTGGGGCTCGGCCGGGGCCCGGGACGGAGTCTCCGACGGGCCTCAGCCCCGGCTCGAACGTTCGCGGGCCTGCCCGGACGTCCCGTTTGCGTGGGAAGCCCCCGAGGGCCCGCGGGCAGATCGGCGTAGCCAGCTCCGGCGCCCTTGACTCCGTACCATGGTACAGGGCGTATGCTGTATGGGATGTCCAGACAGGGGAGGTGGATCATGGCACTTCGCACAGGTGAAGTGGCACGCCGGGCGGGTGTGAATGTGGAGACGCTGCGGTTCTACGAGAGGCGGGGCATCCTGCCGGAACCCCCGCGGGGGACGTCGGGATATCGCCAATACCCGCCGGAGACGGTCGACGTGGTTCGATTCGTGAAACGAGCCCAGCAGCTTGGTTTCTCTCTGCGGCAAGCCCGTGAGCTGCTCGATCTGCGTCAGGTATCCCGGCAGGCTTCCAGGCAGGTTCGCACGATGGTTCAGAAGAAGCTGAGCGAGATCGAGCACAAGATCCGCGATCTGCAGGCCATGCGCCAGGCGTTGAGCGAGTTGCTCTGCGCTTGTGAGAAGAGCGGTTCGGCGGCGGCCTGCCCCATCATTGAATCGTTGAACGGTTGCCCCGTCCGCCAGGCGGACGAACAACGCCAAGAAAACAACTTGGCCAATCAAAAGCCCCGCATTTCGGAAATGCCGGGTTTTTGAGGCCGGCAAATGGCCAAGGTATTGCTTTACAAGGGCTTACCCTTGGTCGAGGCGGAACAAAGGCAAGGCGGGAACCGGAAGATGGTCGGGCATCAGGGATGCCTTGATCTGGCACCGGGAAATGGAGGAACTGACCGATGGCGGGTTCGCCTAAGAAAGCGATGTGGGTTGTCGGCCTGTTGTTGCCGGGTGCAGGGGTTTTCGGCCTGATGGGCTGTAACTCGGAGCCTGTTTCGTCCGGCCAGCGGACGAGCACGCTGGGGGAACCGCTCGACGAACCCCTACCGCAGCAAACGGTCGGTTCGCACACGGACGATTCGGTGGGCACGACTTTGGCCGTCGAAGGGGAGATTGTGCAGCAATGTCCGGCGGCGGGCTGCTGGTTTCGCGTGAAGGACAAGACAGGGGAGCTGTTCGTCGATCTGAAGCCGGCTGGGCTGCGCTTGACGGAAAGCCGTGTCGGGCAGCGGGTGCAGGTGACGGGCCGGGTGGAAAAGACCGGCAAACGGTATCAGCTCCAGGCCCGGTTTGTGGAGTTCGAGCCCGTCTCCCGGCCGGTTGCCTCGGAAGCTGGCCACGCCGAAGCGCCACCGCCGTCCCGCCGGGCATCCTCGTCCGACTAGCCCGGCAGGAGCCCGCCGATGCCAACGGTTGAACAGATCCATGAGGCCTTGACCGATTTGAGCACGGTATCGCCATGGGCGTTGGTCTTGGCGGGCCTGGCGGGCATGTTACTGGTGGCCACGCCCAGCGTGCTGGCGATGGTGCCGGTCATCGTGGGCTATGTCGCTGTGGAGCCGGGGATCAGTCGAGGCAAGGCGGTGACCCGCAGCCTGGCCTTTCTGCTGGGCAATGCCACCACGTTCGGCTCTTACGGGCTGGTCTTCGGATGGGCGGGGACGAAACTGGCGCCGCTGTTCGGCCCCAACGGGTATCTGGTCGCCGGCGGGGTACTCATTCTGCTGGGCGGCCTGGTTCTGGGAAGGCTCAAACTCCACATCCCCATGATCCGCGCGCCGGAGAGGAAGGTGGAGAGCCTTTGGGGGGCCTACGTTTTGGGGTTGCCCTTCGGCCTGGTAGGGTCAGCGTGTCCGTGTTCGGTGCCCGTGGTGCTGGCGATGCTCTTGTACGCCGGCAGCGTGGGCAGCGCGTGGTTCGGGGCGGCCATGTTGTTCGTCTTTGCACTGGTGCGCGGGATGCCGTTGCTGGTGGCCGGTGCGGTAACGGGGCTGATGAAAGACCTGCGTCCCGTAGCCCGCTGGCGGCCCTGGCTGGAGAAAGGCTCGGGAATGCTGTTGATCCTTGTGGGGGTCGCCTTCGTCCTTCAGCGGTTCCTCTGATCAACCCGCAGAGCCGAGGTGGCTGATGAACCGAAACCGCACTGACCCTGCTCCGCAGAAGATTGTCTTCCGTACCAGCGGCGAGCCGACACTGCACTGCGTCGCCTGCGAAGAGCGTGTGGCCAAGGTGCTGCGCCAAATCGACGGCGTGCACGATGTGCATGCCAGCTCCGAGAGGCAGCGGATCGCGGTCGAGTTCGATCCGGAGCGGGCGCCGCCCGAGTCGATCCACTCGGCGCTGAAGCGGATGGGCTACACGCTGGAGGTCATCGATGGCCACGTGCCCGGGGAAGGGCAGCGTGGGCCTGTGCCCCCGTCGCGGGGCACGGTTGTTGCCAGGAGCGTCGACATGGAAGGCGTCCCAGGAGAACTCGCCGGGAAAACCCTGCGGCAGGGCGACCCGCCGTTGCGCCGGGGCGAGTCCGGCGCGCCGAAGGAGCGGCACTTCGCCCTTCCGCCGAGGAACCATCGGCAGGCCGAGCGGCCATTGAGCCCAGCCGAAGGGCCGGACGACCAGGCCGCCAGGGAGAAGCTGCAGGTGAAGATCGGCGGCATGGAGTGTTCTTTCTGTGTGGGCACCATTACCAAGGCGCTGCTGCAGATGCATGGAGTGGAGCGGGTGAGCGTCAACATGGCCCACGAGGAGGCGCTGGTCCATTATGATCCGGCCCGTGTCACCCCGACGGAGCTGAAGGAGACGCTGCGGGAGATCGGTTATGCGGTCCGTGACATCGGCAAGGAGCGGTCGTTCGAGGAGCAGGAGGCGGAGCTGCGCGCTGAACGAAACAACCTGCTGTACGCAGCCGGCCTGGGGGCGATCGCGCTGAACTTCATGGTGCTCATGTGGTTCGATCTTCTGGCCATGGACCGGGCATGGCCGCTGATGATCTGGCTGGCACCGACTTTGGCGCTTGCCACCATGTTCGGGCCGGGGTGGCGATTCCTCCTGATTGCGTGGGCCAGTCTGAAGCGTGGCATTCTGAACCAACACGTGCTGATGGAGTTCGGTGCGTGGGCGGGGCTGGTGGGGGGATTCCTGGCCTACGTGGTGGACTTTCCCGAATCCCCGCTGTCACGGCTGTTGGGCGTGGATTATCCGGTACTGTTCGATTTCTTCGGGGTGGTCGTGTTCATCAATACCTATCACATCCTTTCGGCGTACGTGTCGCTGGTGGTGCGCACGCGCGCCTCCCAGGCCGTGCGCAAACTGCTGGGGCTGGTGCCGCCGACGGCCCGGGTGGTGCGCGACGGCCGCGAGATCGACGTGCCGATCGACGAGGTGGAGCGGGGTGAGTTGGTCCGCGTACGGCCGGGCGAGGCGATCCCGCTGGATGGCGTGGTGGTGGAGGGGGTCTCCGGCGTCGACGAGCACCTGGTCACCGGCGAGTCGATCCCCCAGGAGAAGACCGTGGGTGATGAGGTGATCGGCGGGTCACTGGTGCAGGCCGGCACGCTGCTTGTGCGAGTGACCAAGGTCGGTGCGGAAGGCTTCCTCCAGCAGGTGGCCCGGCAAGTGGAGGAAGCGCGGGCGCTGAAGCCCGGCGTCTTGATCCTGGTCGATCAGGTGTTGAAGGTCTACGTGCCGGCGGTGCTGGGCTTTGCGGTGGCGGCGTTTCTCATCTGGACGCTGGGGGCCGCCCTCCTGGGCGGCTCGCCCGATTGGACCCGAGCGCTCTTGGCCACGCTGGCGGTGCTGGTGATGGGCTACCCGTGTGCCCTGGGCATGGCCACGCCGCTGGCGATGATCCGCGGCGGCGGCATGGCGGCCCAACGGGGCATCCTGATGCGATCCGGCGAGGCCTTCCAGGTCCTCAAGGATGTGCGCAAGGTCATCCTGGACAAGACGGGCACGATCACTCGGGGCGAGCCGGCGGTGGCTGAGGCCGCAGCCTTCGAGCCCTTCGAGGTCGATGAGCTGATCCGGTTGGCGGCGTCGGCTGAGAACGCCTCGGAACATCCCTTGGGTCGGGCCATCGTGTCGGCCGCGGAAAGGTTGGAACTGGCCATTCCGCCCGCCGAAGACTTCCGTGCCGTGCCCGGCCAGGGAGTGGAAGCGACGGGCGAGGGCCGCCGACTGCTGGTCGGTAAGCCCGCGTTCCTCGAACAACAGGGCGTCGACCTGGGACCGGCCCGCGACCGCCTCGCGCAAATGCAGGAGGCCGGCTACACGGTGGTGGCTCTGGCCGTCGACGGCCAATTGGCCGGCCTGCTGGCCATCGCCGACCAGATCAAACCCGACGCCGAGGAGGCCGTCCGGCGCATGCGACAGCTCGGCTTGGAACCGGTGATGCTCACCGGCGATAACCCGCTGACCGCCCGCGCGGTGGCCCAGCGGGTCGGCATCAATGAGTTCCGCGCCGAAGTGCTTCCCCAAGACAAGACCGAGGCAGTCCGCGCGTGGCAACGGCAAGGCTATCGCGTGGCCATGGTCGGCGACGGGATCAACGACGCCCCGGCGCTGATGCAAGCCGACGTGGGCATCGCCATCGGGGCCGGAACCGACATCGCCGTCGAATCGGCCGACGTGGTGCTCGTCGGCGATCGGCTCGGCGCGGTGGTGGACGCTTACCAGATTGGCAAGGAGTCATACAAGAAGACCGTGCAGAACCTGATCCTGGCCTTCTCCTTCAACGGCATCGGCGTGCCGCTGGCCACCACCGGCCTGATTCATCCCATCTGGGCGATGATCGCCATGGCGGCCAGTGTCACCACCGTGTTGGCGAACTCATTCGGAGGCCAATTGCTCAAGGGCGCCACGCAAACCAATGAGGGGGCGCCTGCAGGCGCCGATCGCCGGCATACTCGGGTGAACCGTGCCAGGGCCCGAACGAGTTCAAACTGAGACGCCGCTACGTTTTGCTGAAAGGAGCATACCATGTTACGCAACTTCGGAGTGACCGGGTTGGTAGCCACGCTGATGGGCGCCTTCGTGCTGGCCCTTCAGGGTTTGAGTCCAACAGTTCAGCAGTCCCCGGAGGTCTCCGCCAGCGCGACAGATAGTCAGGTCGGCCAGTCCGACGGCGCGCCGGCGGCAGGGGCGATGATCGCTCAAAGTCCCGCCCCTGGCCAGACGCAGCCCCAAGGCCCAGCGGCCGCCGCCCCGATGACCGCACAGCAGCAAGCCGGCCCGTCCGGCGGGAGCCAAGTCCAAAACCAAAGTGGTACGACCTGGCCACCAGGGCCCATGATGGGCAGGGCCCAGCCTGGCCCCATGATGGGGCAAATGCAGCCGCCCCGCATGAAGATGGGCATGATGGGCATGTGCGGCCGAATGATGCGCATGATGATGGGCGGCATGAGCCAAACAAACCAGGGCGGCCAGATGAACCAGGCAGCAACCGCGAATCAGCCGAGCGGAACCATGCAGCAGACAC
>DQVB01000259.1 GCA_015661985.1 Planctomycetota bacterium
GGCCACCCCCCTGCCCGTTTCGCCCGCCCAGCCGTCGGCCCCGGCGCTGTGGCTGGCCGAAGCACGGAGGGGCTGGTCGGCCGCGTCGAGGCTGGCAAGGGGCGGGTGCCGAGCAGGCAGGGTCCAACGAGCAAAGGGCCTCCCTCCTTGTGGCATTGAGGGGGGCTACCAACCGATGGCAATCTCCCCCTTTCCCCATGCCAATCCGCCGGTCCCCGCGCGGGACCGGCGGTTCTTTCTGCGCCGGTGGCCCTGCCACGGATAGCCGGCCCTGGCACGAACGGCCGCGCCCCGCCTGCCAGGCTCATCCAGCCAGCACCGCCAGCACACGGCGAGCGTACTGCAAACCTCGCCGATGAGCCTCCACCGGCCCCATCGTCTTCGGCGTACCCTTCTCTACCGCCTGCTCGAGCACCAGATGAGGACGCACCCCCAGCTGGTTCAGCCGGGCAGCCAACCGCGCGTAGTCGATATCGCCCTCGCCAAAGGTTTCCGTCCAGATCCCTTCCCGGGATTGGCGCAAATGAAGCTCCCTGATCCGGCGCCCGTACAGCTCGACCACGTCGAACAGGGCCACTTGGGAATGGCCCGCGCCGCGGTAGATCCAGTGGGCATCGAGGCACAAGCCCACCAGCTCCGGGTCGGTGCCCACCATCATGTGGTGGAACTCCCGTGCGGCGTGGCGCAGTTCGATATCGTGGTTGTGATAGGCCAGACTGAGGCCAGCGGCGCGGAGCCTTTCGCCCAGCTGGTTCAGCGCGTCGGCCTGAAACCGCAGCTGGTCGTCGCTCTTGTCCTGTCGGCCGCCCCAACGGATTGGGCTGGGATTGGTGACGATGATCCTCGCCCCAGCCCGCCGCGCCCGCCCGGCAATGGCCAGCACTTGCTCTATGCTCGCCCCCGCACGCTGGCGATCGTACAGGACGCTATTCACGTAGAGCGACCGCATCTCCAGGCCGTGTTTTTTCAGCAGCGGCACCAGCCGGTCGACACCTTCCGGCGAGGTGCCCAGGGGCTCGAACCCGTCCACGCCGCTGGCAGCCACCTCAGCCAGCGACGCCTCCAACGAAGCATTGAAATCACGGCCCTCGCGGCGGAAAAACGTGAACCACGGGTACTGGTTGGTGGCCATGTGCACCGCCTGCCCCTCGTCCCCCTCCCCGGCACCGCAGTGCCGCCGACCCAGCCACCACGCGCCGGCCACCAGACTCGCGCTTCGCACGAAACTCCGCCGCGTGCAACCTCTGCCGTCCATCGTGTCACCTCCTCAAACGCGTGAAACGCCAAACGCCTCCCCAACCACGAAGGCAAACCAATACACACGGGCAATCGCGGCGCCCTGGTCGGGCAGCCCAATTGGCCACAGCACCAGTATACCGCGACAGGCACCGCTTCAGACGCAACCCGGCGCTGCCCGAGGATCGTCCGCACAGAGGCGGCAGGGCCGGGTAAATCACAAAGACTCGGTCAGCCCGGAGCGTTAGGCTCTGCACGCGTCGGGGAAGTCACTGGATCGTCTTCCAGTCGATCCGTTGGCCGTCGCTTTTGCGGAACAGCCGCAGCAGCAGCTCGGGTCTGAGATCACCGCGGAGCAGACGCGCACTGCCGTCAGCAAAACCGGCCAGGAAGCGGCCGTCGGAGCCGAGCTGGAGTCCTCGCGCCGGGTCGCGAGGATCGAACCTGTAGTCCTGCGGCGCGGTCCACGGCACGGCCCACTGCGGTTCTACTTGGACCAGAACCACCGTGTTCACCGTACCGTCGCTTCCTGCATCCGGCCCTGTGGTGGCCGCCACTCCAAAAAGATGTCACCGCCCGGGCGCATCTGTCCCACCCGTCTTTTGCGGACTGGGGCTTTTTCCGCAGAATGCCCGCGGATCGCCGCTGGTATGTTTCGTCGCTCAATCGAAGCAGAAGCAATCGGTCGCCCGGCAGCGGTGGAGCGTGCAGAACGGTTCGGCGGTGGGCGGTTCGGTAGCAGGTCGATCAGGCAGCTCGGCAGCGGACGGCTCGGTGCGGATCACCGCACCCTGCCGGGGTTTCGTTTCTCCGGGCGGCCGCTCCGGATACGAACTGAAATACGAACTGAAAACCGGCGTGAAGTGCCGGTCCAGTTGGTCGCGCTGGTCGGGGCGAGCCAGGGCATGCAGCGCCGCGGCCTCCGCCCGTGCCGCCTCCCGGCCCGCTTCGCTCCATCCGGCACTGCAGCAGTACTTGCGCAAGATGGCCAAGGCCATATAGCGGTAGCCATGGATCGGCTGGCCCTCCAGCGTTTGGGTCCGATGCCCGCGGGGCAGCGGCGTCCAGGGCTGATCGAGCACCAATGGGGCATTGGGGTGCGGCACCAGCACGAACAGTTCGGGCGACGGACAGGCGCGGAAGCCGTTTTCCAGGGCTTGAAGCGTGGCGACCATCGCCGTCGGGTTTTGAGGGATCGCCAAAGTCGCGCGGCGGACACCCTGTCGGGCCAAGCGCTCCCACCGGCCTGGGTGCATCTGTTCGGGCCCGCCGCCGATCGCCCCCACGTTCGCAAGCCCTCGGGATTGGAGCAGCAGGGCATCTAGCACATCTTCGACCAGCAACACATCCCCTGGCCGCCCGCAACCCTCGCCATGGGCGCTGTCCAGGCCCAGAGCCCCAGGTTGTTCGTCGAACCCACTTTTCCAGAACAAGTACCGTGGCCCGCCGCCGTCCGGCCGCCACGCCCAGAAGGCCACGATCCGTCCGGACGGGTCGCGGATCGGCCCGAGGATTCGCCCCGGTAAGCGCCGGTCGGCCAAGAGCCGGGATGCGGCGATCTGCGCAGGGCTGAAACCGGCGGCCAGCAGGCGGCGGAAGATCTGCTCGCGGTCACCAACCCAGCCCAGCGGCAAGTCATCCAGATGGTCCAGGTCGAGCCCCCGCTGGCGGAGGTACCGGCGCGCTTGGCCGAATGCCCGGCCACGGCCATGCTCCTCCAGCAGCGACCGATGGACAAGCTCGAAAAAAACCTCGGCCAACGCCCCCAGCCGCTGCGGGGACAGCCCGTTGCCAGCTGCAGTGGTCCTGGTGGGGCCGGACACCCGCGCCCCCGCCACATCTGATCTTGAATCGCCCTGTTGGACCGCGTCCGCGGGCCCCCCGGCCGCCGCGGCGCCTCTCTGGATATCGCCCGCGATCATACCCTGAACACTCCTTTCCAGATCCTTTCCAGGTCCTTTCCGGCCCCGAAAGCATCGGCTCTACACCGCCGCTCGGCCCGTTCCAACTGGCGGCAGGTCGGCGCATGGGCCCCCCGAGGGCCGCCGAAGGTATCAGCAATGGGGCCCCTTCACAAGGGCACTTATCGGGGCCGCCAACCCCCTCCCATTGTCGGGCCACACGGCCTGTGGCTCAACATGATCGGCTGGAAAAGGGGCGAGAGGAGGATTCCGCCGGAGAGGCGGTAAGCAGATCACGCCGGGGCACGTTGTCTCGTGGCCGCAGCGAAGCGTCAAGCCCACTTTGGCCGCGGCCACGTGCGCGGGGAGCGGTCGTTCCGAGAGCGGCCGATTCGACCGGTCACTGCTGGCCGCTGCGCCGCTCTTCGGCCGCGGACGCTCGGTCCCTGCCGGCTGCGGACGCCGGGGGCTTTTCCTCCTGTCGGATCAACAGCTGGCCGGTCTTCTTGTTCCACCGCACGGTGCGCAGCCGGAGTCGGTGTTGGAAGTGGCAGTCGGTACAAACCAGCCGCGCCGGATCGGTTTTCTGCGGGCATCGCTCTTGCCACCGCTGGATCACCTTCCGCGCCGGCACGTCGTGCGCGGTGTGGCACTCCCGGCACATGGGGTCGATGGCATCCGGGGGGAACATCTTATCCGGCGGGGTGACGTTGTCCTCGTCATTCCGATGCGCGTAGGAAGTGCCGTGGCAATCGATGCATCCGACTTTCTTTTTGCCGTGGGTGAGGACCAGCGATTCCTCTTCGTAGTTGCCGTGGCAAACGTAGCAGGCGCTGTTGTCCACTTTGAGCACGGTTTTCTTTGCCGGGGCATCGGGGAGGACTTCGTGCATGTAGCCTTCCAGCGACAGGGGGGGTACAGCCAAGGCCTGCCGGTCGCCTAGGTGGTACAACCAGGCCCAGCCGATCGCGATGAATGCCGTCGTGCCGGCCAGGGAAGCAGCCGTTTTGATCCAGCGCATCGGAACCTCATCTCCCAGGGACAAAAAGACAAAAAGGGCGGACGGAAGCATCCCGCGGCCTCCGTCCGCGCGTCACTTGCCGAAGACGGTTTGGTTTTTCCGCTTGTCGAGCTCTTCTCGGGTGCAGCGCGGAAACGTCCAATCGTGCGTGCTGTCAATCGATGTTGGTTTTCGTTGGACAACGCCACTTTTGCGGCTTGGCTCTCCGAGCCGGGCGTATTGCACCAGCGACCCCTACGAAACCCGGTTCGGGAGAGCCAGGCTGCGATTCTGCATGCCGCCGGCTTCGTCCGGGCTGGGCTTGCCGGGCCAGCTGGTTGTTCAGACGACGTTCCAGTCGTTCAGCCAGCGGTAATGGTAGGGCAGGTTGGCGAAGGCCCGATCAAGGGCAGCGTCCAGCTGTGCTTGTTCCTTGACATCGAGGGCCCTGTGCTGAAGCACTGCCAAGGCCACATTGTCCACCTGCTCCGGCGTGATCATGCCGGGAATGGGTGCAGTGATCACCGGGTTGGTAAGGATCGCTCGGATGGTCAGCCGGGCGATCTGGTTGTCTTCCTTCTCGTGCGGATTGCCCGGCGAGCTATCCCCTTTGAACAGCGAGCCGCTGGTGAAAGGCTTGATGCCGAACCACGCCACATCCGCCTTTTGCATGGCGTACCACAGGGTATTCTCCCACGAGCCGTCCCCGATGCGCACCACGCGGGTCGAGTTGCCTTCTTCGGCGGGCTCAATCCGTGCGCCGGCCATTCTCGTCTTGGCGGTGTAGGGGGTAACGATCACCTCCAGCACCTCCGGAGCCCGCTGGATCCACTTCTTGATGTGCGGCCGGTCATGGGAGGAGATGCCCGTGAAGCGGGCACGGCCGGTCTTCTTGGCCCAGGCCAAAGCCTCGCACATCTCTTCCATTTCGGCATCTTCGTGGCGGCCGCTCTGTTCGTGGCAGGTGATCCGCCACACGTCCACGTAATCCAGACCCGTTTCCTTGAAACCGTGATCCAACGCTTCCTTCAGCTTCTGGGTGATCCACCCCGGCGGCTTGGGCTTGCCCTCACGCCTGGCCTTCTGCCATTCGCGGCTCAGGCCGCGCATCTCTTCCTGGTACCAAGAGAAGCCCAGGTACATCTTGTCACGGCGGCCCTTCAAGGCCTTGGCGTACATGATCACTTCCTGCTTCGTACAGGCGTCGATGTAGTTGATCCCCCGTTCGATACAGCGGGTCACCACGTCGTAGCGGTTCTTTTCGAAATCGGGGTTGCTCAAATCGGCGCTCAGCCAACTGCGTCCCTGGAACAGCCCGGGGACCACCGTGTTGAGCCGCTTCCAGTGTCCGCCCAGGCAGACGGCCGAGAACATCAGCTCGGTCTTCCCGCCCCGGCGGTACTCCATCTGTTCGTTGTAGTTGAGAATGCCTTCGGTCTTTTCATTGGTCGGGTTGCCGGCGTAGACAACGCGGCCTGGAACGACGGCAGCCGCCATTCCGGCGGCCGCCACCGCCCCGGTTTTCACGAAATCGCGGCGCGTAAGACGTTCGTCTCTCATAATGGGACTCCTACTGCACGACTCAAGAGCAACGGGATCCAGCCGGCGGCCTGGCAGCCCTACACCAGCTTGTCCCAAGGTAAACGAATCCCCTGCTGGCTGTCAAGGAGCTTCCGTCCGGCTCGGCCGGCATGGCCGGCATCCGACCGAGGGATTTCCTCTTGTGCCGCTGGGGTACCTGCGGGGTCGAGGATCGTTGGCCGCTCGACCATGCCCGGCCGCCACGGAGGGGCTTCGACGGGCCCATTGCCAGCCCCTTCGGTCGCTTGGCGACCGGCCCGGCATCAACGCCTTCCTTGCTCGCCCGCCTGTTTGGCTGAGGTCGAGCCCGGCGTCTGCGCCCCCACTTGGCGGCGCCACGCGGCCAGGGCGTGGGCAAGCCGCCGGACTTCGGCAGGGAGCGATCGGCTCAGGTCACGGCTTTCGGCCGGGTCGGTTTGCACGTCGTACAGCTCGCGGTGGCCGTCGTCGAAGAACTCGATCAGTTTCAGGCGGCCTCGGCGCACGGCCCCAGACGAGCGGCCGCCCAAGAAATGGGGCTTTTCCAGCGGATAATGCCAATAGAGGGCACGCTCCGGGGGCGCGCCGGTGGGATCTTTCAGGAGGGGCAGTAACGAGATGCCGTCTAGCGTTTGGCGCGGGTCGGGGGCCAGTGCGGCTGCGTCCAGCAGCGTGGGGTAGAAATCGACGGTCGTTACCGGGACGTCGCACGTGCCCGGCCGCACAGCCGCCGGCCAATGGATCACTAGCGGCACTCGGATGCCGCCTTCGTAGAGCGTCGATTTGCCCGCCCGCAGCGGCTCGTTCGTGGTCACCCGGTCTTCGCCGCCATTGTCCGAGGTGAAGATGATGATCGTCTCCTCCAAGATGCCCAGCCGGCGAAGCTCCTCGACGATCATCCCCACACCTGCGTCGATGCATTCCAGCTGGGCGGCCAGGTGCGGGTTGTTCCGCGGGGCCCGGTGCCCGCGGCCTGCCCCGGGTTTGGCTTCGTACTTGGCCACCAACGCCGGCTTGCCTGCCAGCCGCGTGTGTACGGCGTAATGGCTCTTGTAAAGGAAAAACGGGGCGTCCTTGTGCCGGCGGATGAACGCCACCGCCTCCTCGTTCAGGCGGTCCACCAGGTACTCGTCCGGTCGGCGTGGTTTGACTTCCGGCATGTGCCGGTAGGGAGGCCAATAGTACCCAGGACCGATGTAGGCCGATTCGGAACAGATCACCTCGTCCAGCCCGTGTCCCCGCGGATCACCGGGCCGCCGCCGGTAGTCGCCCATCAGATGCCATTTGCCGATCAGGCCGGTGGCGTAGCCGGCCTCTTTGAGCCGCTCGGCGATCGTCACGTGTTTCCGATCCAGATAGCGAGCATCGTCGGCCCGCAGGTAGTCCGTAATGCCCACCCGCGCTGGCCACTGGCCGGTCAGAAACGCGGCCCGAGTCGGGGAACAGACCGGCGCGGCGGCATAGGCGTTGGTGAAACGGAGCCCGTTGGCCGCCAATCGGTCCACGTGCGGCGTTTCGTTGAACCGGTTTCCGTAGCAGCCCAATTCGGCGTAACCCAGATCGTCGACCAGTATGAAGACCACGTTCGGCGGGCCACCGGACGGGCCAGCCCAGAGTGGCGGGCTTGAGGCCGCGGCGGCGAGGCCGACAATCGGTAGCAAAACAAGAAGTCGCCTCATGGTGACCGGCTCCCTCAAGATAGGCCGACGATGGGCACCGCCCGGCAACAGACGGGCCGAGCACGCTTGAAGCTTACCGTTTGCGTTGTCAAGAAACTGCGCCTGCTCATATTCGTCTTTCGGTCCAACTTCTCCCCAACGTTGCAGCAAGGAAATATATAGGGCGGACATTCTCGTCCGTCAATCGGATTCTTGCCCGTCAATCATCGGCTCGACCAGCGACTCCGGCTGATGCGGCAAAACTCGCATTCTGTGACAAGGAGGACGCCCAGGTTATTGCGCGTTTCGTCCCACTTATGACGGACAGGAATGTCCACCCTGCCCTGCGGGCTTGCAACGCTGGGGTGCGGTTTTCGGATGCAATCCCAGGTGCCGCGGCAGGCAGGCTTTTCTGTGGTCGGGTTGGCCGGCAGAAGGTGCGGGCTCTCCGGCGGCCGTCACATCTTTTCCACCACGTCGATGCCCAGGAGTTCCAGCCCTTTTTGGATCGTCCGCGCCGTCAAATCGCACAGCAGCAGGCGGCTGCGGCGCAGCTCCGGGGCCTCGGCCTTGAGCACGGGGCACTGTTCGTAGAAGGTGGAGTAGTGGTTGGCCAGTCCGAAGAGGTAACCGGTCAGCTGGTTCGGCCGATAGTCTTTCAGCGTCAGCTCCAGGGCTTCGCCGAAGCGGAGCAGCTCCAGCCCCAGGGCTCGTTCGGCGGGTGTCTCCAGGCGCACGGGTGCCGGGTCGCGGCGTAACGCCTCGACGTCCACGTTGCCTTTGCGGAAGATGCTGCGCACGCGGGCGTACGCGTATTGCATGTAGGTGCCCGTATTGCCGTTCATGGCCAGCATCTTGTCGTAGCTGAACTGGTAATCGCTGGTGCGGTTCTGCGACAGGTCGGCGTACTTCAGCGCCCCGATGCCCACCACTTCGGCGATCCGGGCGCGTTCGGCCGGCGACAGTTCGGGCCCGTCCGGCTTGGCATCGTCGTTTCCGGCCACCACGCGGGCTGCCCGGCGGACCGCTTCGTCCAGCAGTCCTTCCAGTCCCACGGTGTCCCCTTCGCGGGTGCGGAAAGGCCTGCCGTCTTCGCCCATCACGGTGCCGAAACTCACGTGGACCAGCTCCACCTTGTCCAGCCCCATGCGGCGGGCCGTGGCGAACAGCTGCTGGAAGTGCAGGCTCTGGCGGAAATCGACCACGTAGAGGATGGCGTCGGGATTCCAGGTGTCCATGCGGTAGCGGAGGGTGGCCAGGTCGGTGGTGGCGTATAAAAAGGCTCCGTCCCGTTTGCGGATGAGCATGGGCGTATCGTAGCCTTCCAGGAACACGCACACCGCACCGTCACTTTCGCGCGCCACGCCTCGATCGAGTAACTCCTGGACGATCGCTTCCAGCCGGTCGTGGTAGAAGCTTTCGCCCAGGGTGTGATCGAAGGAGACGCCCAGGCGGCGGTAGAGGCTTTCGATTTCCTCGAGGCAAGCAGGCAGGAACTGGCGCCACAGGCGCCGGTTTTCTTCGTCACCGGCGTGCAGCTTGGCCGTCTCGTTCAACACCGCTCGGGCCACGTCCCGATGCGCATCGAGCAAGCGGGCCAAGGCGGGGTCCGTTTCGGTCTGGGTAATGGTCCGGTCGAGTTCTTCCAGCTGTTGACGGGTCCTGGCCAGAGTGGCCTCCATGCGGCGAAGCATCTTGGCCGTGCGTTTGTCCGGCTGGGGCCCGGCCGCTCGGCGGTTGGCTTCCAGGGCGGCCTCCTGTTGGGCCAGCTGCTCGGTGACGTCGGCGCGGCGCGACTTGGCTTCGTGGTAGTCGATCAGGCGGCGCACCAGCCGGTACAGGCGGGCCAGCTCGGCCACTGGCTCGCGGCGGTAGGCCTCTTCGTCCAAGAAGTGTCGCCAGCCGTAGATGATCATCCCGAACTGGGTGCCCCAGTCGCCGATGTGATTGTCGCTGATGACGCGGTGCCCGAGGAAGCGGAGTACGCGGCAGAGGCAGTCGCCGATCACCGTGGAGCGGATATGGCCCACGTGCATCGGCTTGGCCACGTTGGGCGAGGAGTAGTCGACCACGTAGGTGCGAGGGTTTTCGACCCGGGGGATGCCCAACCGCGGGTCGGCAGCGGCCTGGGCCAATCGTTGGCCGATCCAGGAGTTGCGCAGCCTGAGGTTGATAAACCCGGGCCCAGCCACCTCGGGCGGGTGACACATGGGATCTTCGGCTAATGCGGCGGCCAGCTGCTGGGCCAGCTGGCGCGGGGGTCGCCCCAACCGTTTGCCCAGCGGCATGGCGAAATTGGCCTGGTAGTCGCCCAGCGCAGGGTCCTGGCTGGGACGCACGAGATCCAGCAGCGGGTCGGGATCGTCGACCAGCTCGGTCAGCAAAGGACGAAAACGTTGCCCGAGTTCCCCAAGAATGCTCATTCCGTGCCCACGGTGGCTGAAGGCTCCCCGCCGTTTGCCCCGGCCGGACGGGGCGCAAAGGGAACCCGCTCGGCCTGCCCCCACAAGTCCTCCAGCGCGTAATAGGCCCTCGTCTCGGCGTCGAACAGATGGATCACCACGTCGCCGTAGTCCAGCAAGATCCAGCGGCTTTCGTCGTATCCTTCGATGCCCAGTCGCCGGTCCCCCACCTCCTCCAAAGCCCGATCGATTTCGTCACTCATCGCATGCAGCTGCCGGCGGCTCGTACCCGTGGCGATCACGAAGTAATCGAAGAAGGTGGTCAGGTGGCGGAGATCCAGGATCACGATGTCGCGGCCCCGATTCGCCTCGGCTGTCCGCGCCGCCAGCAACGCACGCTGACGGGCTCGGTCGGTACCTTCGCTCGAAAGCCGCTCGCTGTCCGTTGTCACCTCTGGTACTGTGCTCCAGATTGGGGAATGAATCGAGGCGCACCGGGATGTTCCATGGCTCGGCTCATCGAGAGCGAAGCCACCCCCCCTCTCGACCGGGCGCCGTAGGGCCGCCAAGCTGTCCCAAAACCCGAGCCACAAGGCCTGGCGCCCACCCACCTCTATTCTAGTACCCGACACGCCGGAGAGCAAAGAGGTTCGCGCCCGCCCCCCCCGCTCCGCTGCCGGCGCCACAGTCCCCCACTCGATGGCGCTGCGGAACCCGCAGCTGCGGAAGGCATCCTGCCGCCTTTCCTCACCGGATACCACGCCTATAATGCCCATGGCCTCCCCAGCCGGGAGCCGAGCAACGATCGCCTGGCCGGGCTAAACCAGGGGCCAATAGGCCGCTCGACCAATCCGGGTGGGCAAAGGGCGATGGCCCGTGAAGCCGTGCTCCAATGGTAACGCGGCCTGCGGCTGCAGCCAAGACGGGCGGTGCCAGCCGAGGGGGCCCTCAGGCGGCGGGCGCCACCCGGCGGGCTAAACCTGCATTTGTGTGCGCCCTCCACGCGTCGTCACCTCCGTAGAGACCGGAGATGAGCAAAGTACCAAGAACATGAAAGACACCAGAACAGAGGGCCCAGGGATGAGCAGCGAAGGCGGCCGAGGATGGGGATTGGTCCGGCGGTCGTTTCTCTTGTGTATGGCGTGTTTAAGCGTTTCTCTCGCACCGGAGTTACAGGCTCAAAACGTGGGAAGACCTGACATGGCAGACTGGATTGAACCGGGACGGCAGGCACCTGACTTCGTCCTGCCGGCCGATGATGGGAGCAAGGTGAAGCTTTCCGAACTGCGGGGCCGAGCGGTGGTCCTCTACTTCTACCCGCGGGACAACACACCGGGGTGCACGCGCGAGGCATGTGCGTTTCGGGACCGCAAGGCCCAGATCTCCAAACTGGGGGCCGTGGTGCTCGGCATCAGCCCCGATCCGGTGGAAAGCCATGAGAAGTTCCGGGACAAGTACAAGTTGAACTTTCCCCTGCTGGCCGACACGGAACACAAAGTGGCCGAGAAGTACGGCGCGTGGCGGGAAAAGGTGCGCTTCGGGAAAAAGTCGATGGGGATCCAGCGATCCACGTTCCTCATCGACGCCCAGGGCACCGTGCGCAAGGTGTGGAAGAATGTGAAAGTCGACGGCCACGACGCCCAAGTTCTCGAAGCCCTGCGCCGATTGGACCGCGACGAGTGAATTCACCCCAGCGTTGCAAACCAGCAGGGTGGGACGGACCTTCCTGTGCGCCATAAGTGGGACAAAACGCGCAATAACCCGGGGATCGTAGATGTCACAAAATGTGAGTTTTGCCGCGCGAGCCGGCCTCGCCGCGCGAGCCGGTGATTGACGGGCAAGAATGCCCATCCTACGTTTCTTGGCCCACCCTACAGCCTATGTTTTCCGCACAAATCGCAGGTCGCCGCTGGGCGGCCGAGATTGACCGATGAGGGTGAATCCTGAGGCATTATAGACTATCAGTTGAGTCAAGACGTCTCAACCCGAGACAGAAAACGCCTGTTTTTCGCCCTTTCCGCACCGAAAATGTTGATCGAAAGCCCCTCCGTGGGAATCCAGGCTGGTAGGGTGATCCGCAGGGGACAGCGAATCGCCACCGCGGCGTCGAGGGGAGCGTTAGAACATGGCGCAGTGACGTTTTTGTGGACGCCTGGGGAGCCATTCGCGGACAGCGGCCCGTTTGGGTTTTCCTTGGATGGTCAGGTGTGGGGTAAAGGCGCAGCCCGCCCATCCTATTCCCTCAGCTACTATTATCTGGCCTTCGCCAACTCACATGCGCGTTTTTGGAGGACAGCGTAGAAGGGCAGTCTGAGCAAATGAGTGGTGCGAGGCGTAGTGTCCTGTTGTGGTGCTCGTTCCTGGTTCTCGTGTTAGGGATCGCTAACTTCACGAGCTTTTTATGCGTGTGGGAAATCGTTGGGGGAAATCCGCATGAGGTTCGGGAGGGGCGTTATTTCCTGTGGAAGCCAGACGCCCCCTTGCCCGGTGGGCGGATAACAGAGGTCTCACGATTCACGTATCTGTGGGTGCTCTGGCAACGTAGAGCGGTTTTTGTGACATTGCCCTTCGAATTCCTGGCAGCTTACTTTCTCTTGAGGGAGCAGGATAGACGGCGAAAAGAGCGCAGCGACGCGTCAAGGGCCAACGACCTGGGCGTGCACCGAGAGTGATGAGTTCCGGGGTAAGGCCTTGAATCCTCACTCACCTTCGACAGTAGTGTTCGCTACCTGTTTGTGAGGCGCGGAGTCATGGCGACGCAAGACACCGCGACGGCGTGGACGATAACGACCCCCAGGTGATCAGCCAAACAACCTACGATGCGGCCGACCGCAGCACGGGCACATCCCAGGTGATGGTCGACGCGGCCAACCCGGACGGGCGCACGCTCTGGTCGACCACAACCCACTATGACCTGACCGGCCAGGTGGACTGGACCCTGGACCGCTTCGGCAACCGCAGCGAAACCGTCTACGACCAGCGCGGTCTGGTGATCCAAAGTCGTCGCCGAGCGACCGACGAAAACGGCAACACCCAGTGGCTTGTAACCCGCACCGTCTACGACGACAAGGGCCAAGCCATCTACACCACGGACGAATACGTCGATCCGGGCGACGGCACCAGCCCACCGGTCTGGGGCACGCACACGGTCTATGACGCGGCAGGGCGGGTGACCAAGACCGAACGCATCAAGGACATGGTGGTCGAAATCATCGACACGGCGACGGGTCAAGTGGTGGGAGATCCTTCTGGCTCTGGACTCTCGACCCTCGCCTCTCAGCTCTCCGGCGCCGGCACCGTCGTTTCCAGCACCCAGACCTTTTTCGATTCGGCCGGCCGAGTGGACTACACGGTGGACCAGTACGGCACCGAAACCCGCTACACGTATGACGCCGCCGGCCGCCAGATCGAAACCCGGACCCAGGCCAAGGATCAAAACGGCCAACTCCAGTGGCTGGTGACCCGCACGGTCTACGACGCCGCCGGCCGGACGGTGGTTACCACGGACCAGTACGTCGAAGGCTCAGCCGACCCGGTCACCGGCACGCGTTCGGTCTATGACGACGCCGGCCGCGTGGTGCGCACCGAAAAGCTCGAAGGCGTGGTGGTGGATATCGACGCCACAGGCCCGCATCCCAAATCCGTCCTCACCGATCCGGGAACCGTCGTCTGGCTCACCGAAACCCTTTACGACATCGCCGGCCGGGTGGTAAAATCCACAGGTCAGCACGCTCCCGGCCA
>DQVB01000629.1 GCA_015661985.1 Planctomycetota bacterium
GTATTCGGGTTCATCTTCCTCGCCGGCCCGGTGTGGCCACTGGCGCGGGCCTCGACCCACCCTACTATTTATCGCCGCTCTGCCTCGCGGCCCTGAGAGCCACAAATTCCGCAAGCTCTTTGAAGGCCTGTTTTCACTCGCCATTTGATCCCCTAAAGTGCACTCGATCGAAACGACCTTTGCACAGATGCGGGAACACCTTGGCTTTGAGAGCACCCGTGGACGGTGTCGCAAGGCGGTACTGCGCAGCGGGCCATGTCTGCTGGGACTGTACAGCATTATTTGCTGCATCTACCATGAACATATCGAGGGCAAAGTGCCTCGGCCGATCCACCGGCCATGCTATGACAAGGGGCACGTGACGTTCAGCGACGTGATCGCCGAGGTTCGTCGGCTGTTTTGGGAGGAAACGATTCTTGCACGGGCTCCATCGGCGAAGGCTGTGCAAAAAGTCCCGCGCAGGGTCGGCGAATTTCTGTTTGACTACCTTTCCCAGCCTGCCTGAACGGCCACTCCCACCGGAGGCAACGCCTCCCTGCCATTCCAAAATTGGCAAGAGTCGAGCTAAATCCGGATATCAAAACAAATCCGAATGCCCCAAACCTCAATGAGAGAAACACCGGCCGCTACCGCGGGGTTGCGGCACGGCATCTAAATGACCGTGCGCGATTCAGCGATCGACGCCGGCACCACGTCTTCTTGTCCGCTCCCCCTTTGATGGGGGAGGGTCAGGGAGGGGGTGGGTGGAGCGCATTCGGTTTCGGACAACAGGATGGCCGACGCCTCCTTTCCCTGACCCGTCCCCGCGGTGGGGAAGGAGGGCGTCCTGTTCCAAGCCAAGAAGGAGCGACATCAGTTCGCACTTTCCACGGGGCGTCTGCTGCGCAATTGCGCACGGTGATCTAGCGGTGCACTCATACGTTTGGGAGATTTGGATTTCGCACTTCATGCTTGTTTCGTGCTTTGTGTTTCGGAATCTCGTCCGGGCCGTCGGGGGCGGAACTGCGCACGGTCATTCAGTGCAAGCTGCGCTTGAGCGTATCGTCCGCCGTATCGCTCCACAAAGGATAAGGCCCGCCGCGGACCGGAAACCCGAGTCGCTTGTCGGTAAGCTGGTTGATCAGCGGCTCGCCGGCCTGCCAGCGGCGCAGGTTTTCGCAGAACAGCCGCGTCATGTTGTCGATCCGCCGGGCGCTTTGGCCGCCCACATGGGGCGTAATGATCACGTTGGGCATCTCCCACAAGGGGTTTTCTTGGGGCAGTGGTTCCGGGTCGGTTACGTCGAGGACCGCTCCGCCCAGGTGTCCCGACTTCAGGGCTTGAACCAGGTCATCGGTCGCCACCAAGGGTCCGCGAGCCATATTGGCCAGCAAGGCGCCGCGTCGCATCCTGGCCAACGTCTCGGCGTTGATGATGCCCCGGGTCGTTTCATTCAGCGGCGCGGCCAATACGACGATACTGGACAGTTGCAGCAGATCGTCGAGTCGTTCAGGTGGCCAGAGCGATTCAACCCATTCTGGTTTGTCGATAGGGAACATGTCGGTGGCCACGATCCGGGTCTTGAACAGGCTGAGCAGCCGGGCCAGTCGCCGGCCCACACCTCCCAGGCCGATGATTCCCACGGTGCTGTGGTGCAAATCCCGGGTCGGCCGACGCACGAATTGTTTGAGCTGCTGGGCCCGGAAAAACACGGGCAGGCTGCGGCACCACGCTGTGAGCAAAGCCACGGTGTGCTCGGCCACCTGGTCGGCCAACACGCCGGAGGCACTGGTCACGACGATGTCCGAGTCGATCACCGCCGGGACCAGGCAGTGGTCCGTTCCAGCCGCCGAAGACTGGATCCACCGTAGGCGGCCCTGGCGGACCACCCCCTCCCAATCGACCGGTACCTTGGCGTGACCGCAGAAGATGTCGGCCGAGAACAACGCTTCGGCAATCCGCTCTTGGCCCGCGTCCACCACCTCGGCCTCGGGCATGGCCGCCCGGATCGCCGCGACGTGATGCTGTTCCACAGGGTAACAAAGGACAATTCTCATCGGCGCACCCATCACCCAGCCAATCAATACGAAATCACCGCGCTTGCCCGGGCCAGCCCGCCCCTCGGCCACTGGGCAGCCTTGATTCTGGCCCATTCGCTGCGCATGGCAAGGCCCTGCGATTCAGACGCAAACAGGACGTACGACAGAGCCACGGGCCCCGGAGCCTGGCTTTCTGAGTCGAGTTTCGCTCTTTGGCCGGTTCCCCGTTCCCGGCTCAGAGAGCCAGTCCATTTCGAAACGCTCGCTGGCGTGCCGTCTCGGCAAGCTACAGCCTTTCCGGCCGCCTGTTACGGCCGTTTCGTCCAAATCGGACCGGCAAGGCCCCACGAGCGTTCCCCTGGGGCTCAAGATCCCCAGGGCCTGACGATGGGCCGATGTACAAGGCCAGCGAGCCTCGTGGGTCAAGCGTCCCCGCTCGTCGAGTCGCGCAGGACAAGCGTCCCCCTTTGCCCGGATCCAACGGCCCGGGGCTGGCCCCACCAGACCTGTCCTCATCTTCCGGGCAAGCGGGGCCCCTACGACGAGGCTGCCTGGGCAGATCGTGTGCGCCTGCCCCTACCGCGCACTGCTTTCCGGAGGGCCGGCCGGGTTGTGGCGCACATCGACCGCCGCCCGCCAGTGAGCAATCTCGCGGTCTCGCCGCTGGGCTTTACGAACCGTGGGCAGGCTGGGTGCGGCCCGGAGAGTGGCAGCCGGTGGGTTACTGGAGCACCAGCCGCGTTCCCTCTTCGCTGGTTTTCACATCCAGCACGGCGTCGGCCAACAGCTCGGAGACACCCCGATCGAACACCAGGATGGTCTTGCCGCGGTGATCGAAGGTGATGTCTTCGGCACGTTCGATATCGAGCATGAGGGACAACCCGGCCGCGTCCGATACGAAGCGGATGACCATCGGCTCGTGCTCGTCCAGCTCCTGTTCGGCCATGGCTGTAGTGATCAACTTCTCCAGATGATCTGCAGCCGCTTCGGTAACCTGAAGCATGGGAGGCTCCTTTACACAAAGTCTCCACTGGCGGTCGACAAAGACCCGGTTGACGGTTTGACCGCAGAAACCGCCGCCCGTGCGTATTGCCTCTTGGTGCTGCAAGTCATCGGGCCGGCCGCTGCCCTCTTCCGTCCCTTGGCCCGCGCCGGGACGGACTCGGTGCGGCCGTACTCTGCAGCCCATCGGCAGGAAGCCTACCCAGGAGGCTACCGAGCAGCCGGTCTTGCCTCAGAAGAGCTGCCGCTGGGCCCGCGGCACTAACGACAGATCGACGAGGGTGATTCGGTTGGTCGGGGACCCGCCCCCCTGAGCCAGTTATTCCTGACGTCGACGCTAAATATATCCGACACCTTCCCCACACGCAACCCTCTCAGGCCGGCCACCTGGGCCGACGGGGCCGTTCGTCCGGGTGCGAGCCGTACCGGGCGCGGTCCACTGGGCTACATCCCGCGCCGGGCCAGACCTTCGGCGGCGGCCGGGGACTGGACGTGGCGTCATTTGGGCAGTTCGATTTTGGCCTCAGCTCGCCGTTTGGCCGCCGTCTCTTTCCACAGCTGGAGGGTCAACGCCTGGCGCACCGTGTCCTGGACCTCCGCCAATTGTTTTGTGCCCGGGATACGATTGGTCACGCGAATCAGATGCAAACCGAACCGCGTTTCCACCGGCTCGCTGATCTCGTCCTTTTTCAAAGCGAAGGCTGCAGCAGCAAACGGCTCGACCATCTCCCCGTGGCGCTCGAAGGCACCCAGCTTGCCGCCGTCCGGACCACTGGGGCCCTCGGAGTACTTGCGCGCCGCTTCCTCAAAGGCCAGTCCACCCACGATCTCCTGGCGGATTGCCTTGATCTTGGCCATCGCCGCCTTTTTCTGCTCGGGGCCGGCGTCTTCTTCAACCCGGATGAGCAAATGGCTGGCCTCCACCTTCGTGCCGTCGTACTCTTCCTTGTGCGCCTGGAAGTACTCGCGCACTGTCTCTTCGGTGATCTGCTGCTGCGCGTATTTTTCGAAAGCCAATTCGCCGGCAATCCGCCTGCGCAACGATTGTTCGGTATGTCCTTGCCGTTTCAGTATCTCCGCAAAGGGCAGACCCACGGCGGCCACGCGCTGCTTCAGTTGCTGAATGATCGATTCCACACGCTGCGGATCAGCCGTGATCTTCTGTTCGGCCAGGAATTGTTCTACCAAGCGGCCGTTGATCAGCGCATCAAGCACCAGCCGGCGAAGCTCCTCGAGCGTCTCCGGCGGGACCTGCTGGCCGCGCAGTTGGCTTTGCAGAGCCGCGGTCACCTCCGCTTCGGTAATGTTCTCGCCGTCGACCACGGCGGCAATCTTCGGCGCCGGCGGCGCAGCGGCCGGTGGAGCCTGACCAACCTGACCAAGCTGCTGGGCCAAAAGCCAGCCTCCAACCAGACCGGCTACCAGCCCGGCAACTGTCAACGTTCTCAGCGACGGCATCAACAGGGTTCCTTTCAGAAGGCTTCGGTTTACCCAAAAAGCAAAAAGACGGGGTGTGCTGTTGGGGGTGGGTCAGCGACTGCCTCCCAACCCGTAGGGCAGCCAATCGAGGTGTTCGACAGAGCAGACCTTCGGAGATGGATCGGGCCGTCGGAATGTACGAAAATCTACCACTTTCTGCTGGCCTGTCAACCCCCGTGCCTGCCGCTGATACCTCGATCGTTGAAGGATGATTACCGATTTGGGTGCCAAACCGAGGGCTGCGGTGCGGCTGCTGTTGGTCAAGATCAGGGGCTGGCTGCGGGCGTCCGACCCATGGGCGGAGCGATTCAGAGAGGCAGGTTCCGCCGGTTCTCGAACCACACGCGGGCGCCGTTGCCCCGTGCGTCACCATCTCCCGCAGCGGCTCGGGGTTGCCCACAGGCTTTGGCCAAGGCAGTGTCCAACAGGTGGCAAAGCTGTTCGATACGGCCTTCCAGAAAATCCTGGGTGGTCAGACCGGCAAGGCTGTCCAGCACTTGGCGACACGCATCGGCCAACTCGGGGGCCGCGGCCATCAGCTGCAGGTCTTCAGTGCGCGGAGCCTCCAGATACGCCTCCAACCGGCCGTGGCGGTCCAGGCCCAACTTGATTTCCAACACCGCCACGGGGGAGCCGTCCGCGTCGGCCTCGAGGCGAAAGACCGGCCGGTAGGCCTGTCCACCCACATGTTCCCATCGCCACGGTCCGGGGGTGTGCCACATGAACGGTTTTCTCCGACTTGGAAAGGCACGCTGGCCCGCCGCCAACCCCGCGCCAGGGGGGCTTGGCCGCCCAGCACCAGTCCGCACGACCCAGCGGCGACGGCAGCCGACCAGCGTGCGTCCACAAGAACTTTAACCCCGACGAACCAGGCAGGGGTCGGCCGAAAGGCTTTCACGCCGGGCGTGTGAGCGGTGTCAACGGCGCCGCCAGCCCATCTGGCTGATTGGCGCGGCCCGCCGGGATGGGCGATCGGCCTCCGGCCGCCCCTTGTCACGAGGGCTGGCTGGGGGTATACCCTGGGGGCCGCGCCGCGGCAAACCCAAAGGATCATGGCGCCGCAATGCGATTGGTTGGCTGCTGAGGCCGTCGGCGGCCGTGTCTCAGCCGTGCCTCAGCCGTGTCTCATACGAAACGGTATTCCATGGCTTCTGCCCGGAAATTGCGTTTGGGGACACGCGCCAGTCAACTGGCCCGCTGGCAAGCGGAGTGGGTTATGCGCCAGTTGGGCCGCCGGGATGTACCGGTTGAGCTGGTGCCCATCAGCACGCGAGGAGACCGGCAGCGGACACCGATCGGCATGGCCGATGGCACGGGGCTCTTTACCAAGGAGCTTCAGCTGGCGTTGCTGGAGGGGCGGATCGACCTGGCGGTCCACAGTTTGAAGGATCTTCCCACCGAGGCGGCCGACGGTTTGGAGTTGACCGCGGTGCCTCGGCGTGGGCCGGTGGCCGATGCCCTTGTCTGTTTGAGCGCGGGCTCGTTGGACGAACTGCCGGCCGGGGCGACCGTGGGCACCGGCAGCCTGCGGCGCCGCGCCCAGTTGCTCCACGGGCGTCCCGATTTGAAGGCGGAGCCGATCCGCGGCAACGTGGACACTCGCCTCCGCAAGCTGGAGGAGGGCCGCTACGATGCATTGGTGCTGGCGCAGGCCGGACTCCAGCGACTGGGGCTGGCCGATCGGATCACCCAGCTGCTGCCGGCCGATGTCATGCTTCCGGCCGTGGGGCAAGGCGCGTTGGGGATTGAGGCCCGCTGCGACGACCCGACCGTTCAGGCACTGATCCGGTGGCTAGATGACCCGGCGACGCGGGCCGCGGTGACGGCCGAA
>DQVB01000122.1 GCA_015661985.1 Planctomycetota bacterium
GCAGAGAAACGCCCAGAGCACGATCGCCGTGGTGTAGATGGCATTGTACGTCTGGCCGAACAGGGCCTGGTGACGACGGAAAATGGCCCCGATCTCCTTCGGCGGAAGCACGCTGGCGAAGGGGAGCCCCTCTCCGGCCACAACGAAGCGGGCGATCGTCTCAAAATCGCCATTGGCCGCTTGCGGAGAAATCCGTACGGTGGTCATATACCGCGCACGGTTGGACGCTTCCGCAGTCGACCTGGGAAGGGGTCGGCGAGCGGGAAAAGCAAAGCGTCTTGGGTATAAAATGACCCTCCTTGGCTCAATGGGTCCCGGCCAAGGACGGTCACAGCAAACTAATGGCCAAGGAGGGACCCAATCAATCCCAACTGCCTGGACCGGATGCGTTTTTAGAAAAATTGGCGCATCCTGTCAAGGGATGGTACGCGCGCACCACGGTCAACAGTGCCATTCCCCCAAGCTTCCTGTTTTGCCGCCGATTCGTCAGGCCAGCCACGGCCCCTGGCGCTGTGGGGGCGGTGTCGAGCGGATGGGCTTTTCTGGTACGAATGACGTGGGGACGTCCGCCGCAAGTTCTGCTCGTGGTCGGGATTTTTCCGGCCGGAGGGGTTTGTCGCAGATTCTGGTGTTGACCTGGGTGCGGGGAAAGTGTAAACTCACCGTCAGCATGGGTCGATGTGGAGAGACTGATACCCCCCTATTGGCTTATCAGCCATACACACCTGGCGGCAATCATACTATTCTTTCATAGCTCAGGCTTACCCAGCCGGAAGTGTGGTGTGTGCGGCAACGATGTCGGCGTCCGGTCGCTTCCAAGCCGGTCCACCCAGGAGCTTGGAGTTCGGGTTGAGATGACTGGGCTTGGGGCGCATATGGGCCCGGCAGGAGGGATGTGGTATGCTGATTCTGCAGCGGAAGTGCGGCGAGCAGATTGTGATCGACGAGAACATCGTGGTCACGATCGTGGAGATTCGCCAGGGGACGGTACGCTTTGGCATCGAGGCTCCGAAGGAGGTGACGGTTCACCGCAAGGAGGTTTACGATGCCATTCACGGCGGCAGGGGCTGTGGGAACGCCACCCCGGTGAATTAGGGGCTCGTCGTTCGGTCAAGCGGGCTCCGCCAGCTGAGCAGGTCTTCGACGTCCCGACTGTTGGGGTGGTCGCCTGGCCCGGATTGTTCACGCAGGCTGGAACAAGGCCGCGCGCAGTGTTGCCGCAGCAGCGCAAAGGCGATTCGACGGGGCATACGCTCTGGTTCAGTTTGCTCGTTGGCCGAGCGACCGAAGTTCGGGCAGAGGCTGTGTTTGCTCGTTCCGGCCTGCGGGGTCATGAATGATGCGGGCTAAGGAGCCCATTGGGAGCCGGCGGGGGTGGCCAGGCAGCGGCCGATCTGCCGGACGGCCTGGCGGAGTCGTTTTTCGTTCTCCACCAGTGCCAGCCGCAGGTATCCTTCACCGGCAGGGCCGAAGCCGCCCCCTGGGCTGACGGCCACGTCGCCCTCTTTGAGCAGCTTCATGGCGAACTGGAAGGAATCCATTTGGCTGGCCCAAGGCTCGGGGATCCTGGCCCACACGAACATGGTGGCCTTAGGGGGTTGGATAGGCCAACCGAGTCGCCGCAGACCGCTGCAGAGTACATCGCGGCGGCGTTGATAGATCCGGGCTTGGGCCTCCACGGCGGCGTCGCCGTAGCGGAGGGCTTTGATGGCGGCAATCTGGATCGGCTCGAAGATCCCGTAGTCGTAGTAGTGTTTGATGGTAGCCAAGGCCCGGATCATCTCGGCGTTACCGGCGCAGAAGCCGACCCGCCACCCGGCCATGTTGTAACCTTTGCTCATCGTGGTGAATTCGACGCCCACGTCCAGCGCCCCGGGGGCGGCCAAGAAACTGGGGGCGCGGTACCCGTCGAAGGCCACGTCGGCGTAAGCCAGGTCGCTGATGACCATCAGGCCGTAGCGCTTGGCCAGCCGCACCACGTCCACATAGAACTCCGGTTCGACCACCGTTGTCGACGGATTGTGGGGGAAATTGACGATCAGCACCTTGGGCCGGGGCAGGATGTGTTGGCATATGTAGTCCACGTTGGCCAGAAACCGATCGGGGTCGGTCACCTCCAGAAGGATTTCGTTGGCTGAAGCCAGGGCCACGGCGTACACATGGGCCGGGTAGGAGGGGGCCGGTACGATGGCCGTATCGCCCGGGCCCAGAAGCGCCAAGCAGATGTGGCTGAAGCCCTCCTTCGAGCCCAGGCAGACGATCACCTCGCGCTCCGGGTCCAGCCGCACCCCGTACTGTTTGAAGTACTTGCTGGCCACCTCGCGGCGCAAGTTCAACAAGCCCGCCGATTGGCTATACCCGTGCGTCTTGGGATCCCGAGCCGCTTCGGCCAGCTTGTCCACCACGGTCTCGGCCGGCGGGTCGCTGGGATTGCCCATCCCCAGGTCGATCACGTCGTCGCCGGCGCGGCGTTTTTGGTACATGAGGTGGTTGATTTGCGCAAACAGATAGGGCGGTAGTCGCCGCACGCGTTCGGCCACGTCAATGGTGAACTGCGTCTGGTGGCTGGCCGGTTGTTGGGCTGAATGTTCGTTGTTCATCACAGCCATTCACGATTGCAGGGATGGATGCCGGCGCGCTTGGGGCCGATAGACTTTATTACCTGCACGTGTAGGCGCCGGATGTACATTTCTTGGGTTGTGGGTGACAGGCTGGGAAGCCTATCCCACGTCAGGTGATTCTTGCCTAGCCAATTGCAGCAGGTTATCGTTCAGGCAACGCGAGTTTGATGTCGATGCGGGTGGCCGTTTGCTCGCGATAGCGAACCAGCACCAGGCGGACCGGCTGACCCGGCTGGAGTCGATCCAGCAGGAGGCCCAAGTGGTCCAGGTCCCGGGGGCGGATGGCGTTGATCCGTGCCAGTACGTCGCCCGGGGCGGGTTTGTGCTTTACGGCCGAGTACCGACGGTCGTCGACCGCTGTGACGTGCACCCCGCGGGGGACGCGAAGCAACATGGCCTGGGCCGTTTCTTTGTCCAGCGCGGCCACTTCGAGCCCCAGCATGCGCCGGCTCAAGGCGGCCCCGTCCGGCTTGGGCCGGCGGCCCAACTCCAGCGAGACCTCGATCCGCTGGCCCTCTCGCAACAGTTCGATGGCCATTGGTTCACTTGGCCGCCGGCCCACCAGGGCAAACTGGTACTCCAGCGGTGTGGGCGTGGGCCTTCGATCGATCGCCGTGATCAGGTCACTCGGTTGAACGCCCGCGGCGGCAGCCGGGCTGTCGGCTTCGACCGCGGCCACCCGGCACCCCTCAGGGCCTTCTTCCAGCTGAAGACCCACCAGCAGCCCGTAACGGCGCTCTGGGTCCAGCAGCCCAGGCAGCACGCGCCGGATCGTGGCCGCCGGAATGGCGAAACTGATGTTCTCCGCCCCCTGTTTCATGGAGACGGTCATCCCCATCACTTCGCCCACCACGTTGAACCACGGGCCTCCCGAACTGCCCGGGTTGATCGCCGCATCGGTCTGGATCAGGTCCCGCAGGGTCATGTTGCCACGATCGGCCAGTTGGGTGCTCCGCCCCACGGCGCCGACGATCCCCGCCGTGCAGGTGTGTCGGAGCCCGTGCGGATGGCCGATGACGACCACGGTTTCGCCGATCATCACGTCGCCGGCGGCGGCCAGTCGGACAGCGGGCCACTGGCGCCCGGCGTCTACCTTCAGCAGGGCCACGTCTTCCTGGCTGGCGGTGGCCACCAACTCAGCCGGATAGCGTTTGCCGTCGGCCAGCACGACCCACGGTTCCACAATCCGTTCCGCGCCGTGGGCATTGGTCAAGATGTAGCCGGCCGGGTGGATTACAAACCCGCTGCCCACGCTTTCCGGCAACGGCTCGCTCCCCGGCAGCTCGAAGAATTCCTCCAGTTTCGGGCGGTCGCCCTGGAACACCGGGCCGGTGACGAAGACCACCGACTGCCGGACCGCCTCGTAGACCTCCACCACGGGTGTGCGTCGCAGCAGGCGAAGATCTTCGGAGTTCACTTGTCCGCAAGCCCAGGGGCTTGCTGGCACCAGGGCCGACAGGGCGCCAGCGACGGCGGCCACACACTGGGCGGCAAGCGGCGCCGCGGTCCGGCTTCTGGTCGCCCGCTGGCTGGCCTTCATCGTTTCCCCGGCTCCTGGTTCGTCTCCCACGGGCCCGGTCGGCCCGCTCACGGCTTCGTTACCACTTCAATCCAAACCGTTCCCCGCCCGACGAGCCGCCCAACCCGCCGCGGAGCGGCTTGGTCCACCTCTTCTGCTGTTTGCCCGCGGGCGGCAGCTCCGGTTCGGCCTCCTTGGTCTCCTTTTCGGGCGGCGGGAGCAGGTGTTTCATCGACAGGCTGATCCGTCGAGCCTGGGGATCGACCGACAGCACCGCCACTTCCACCTCTTGGCCCTCCTGGACCACGTCGCTGACGCGCCACACCTTCTTGTGCGAGAGCTCGGAGATGTGCACCAGCCCTTCCACGCCCGGCTCCAGTTCCACGAAGGCCCCGAAATCCATGAGTTTCACCACACGGCCGCGGGCCGTCGAGTTGGCCGGGTACTTCCGCTCCACTTCCATCCAGGGGTCGGGGAGCAAGTCGCGGTAAGTCAAGCTGATCC
>DQVB01000438.1 GCA_015661985.1 Planctomycetota bacterium
CGGAAGGGTGCATCGGCCCCAAGGATCAACCGGGAGATCCGCCTGGCCGCCATCCGTTCAGGCCAGGCGATTGACGGGGCGGAACGGCAGCTGTTCATGCTCGTCGAGGCCGGCGTGCCGCCCCACGACGTAGTGACGGCCTTTCTGGAAGGCTACTTGGGTGCGGGGGCCATCGACAAAGCCCAGGTACTGCTGGTCGGATGGCAGCGTCAGTTCGGGGAGGATCCGCACGTGAAGTACCTGTGGGGCGTGTATTGCCTGAAAATCCAGGCTCCTGAGATGGCGATGACTCGTTTCCAGGAGGCCCTGGAGGCCCAGCCCGCCCATGAGTTGGCTCGAAAGTTGCTGGCCGAGCTGTTCGAGGCCCGGGGGCAATTGGATGAGGCGTTGCGCGAGCAGCTGGAGTACCTGCGGCGAGCCCCGGATAGCGTGGTGGCCCAGGTGGGTGTGGCGCGGACGTTGCGAAAAATGGGATGCCTCGAGGATGCCCGCCACGTGCTGGAGCCGTTGGTCGAAGCGAGCGATCCGGCGGGGATCGTGTGTGCCGAGGTGGCTCAGATCGAACTGGAGAAGGGCGACTACCGCCAGGCGGCCGAATGGTTCGCCCGTGCGGGATTGGAGGGGGAGAGGGATTCCAGCAAACTCTCCGCTGCGGCGATCGCCTTCGCCCTGTCCGGCCAAACCGAGCGCGCCGAGCGGCTCTTCGCCCGCCACGCGGCCGCCACCCACCGCTCGGCCCGAATCCACGATCTGCGCATCCGGCTGGTGATCGATCCCCAGGACCAGCGGGCAGCCGCCGAACTGCACCGGCTGAGCCGCCAAGCCGAAGAGCCGGGCAACCCTGAGCAGCGCCGGCCTGGCAAGTCAGAGGGCGGCCAATCCGCCGACGAACCACGCGCGCTCTATAACCGCCACTGCACCGCCTGCCACGGCGTCGAGGGCGACGCCACAGGCCCGGCCGCTCGCCATCTCTATCCCCCGCCACGCGACTTCCGTACCGAAAAGTTCCGGCTCGTCCGCGCCCGAAACGGGGCCCCCACGTCGGAAGACGTCCAACAGGTCACCCGGCGCGGCATGCCGGGCACCTCGATGCCCGCCTTCGATGAACTGAGCCCAGAAGAGCTGGAGCTGGTGGCCGGGCAGGTCCTCCAGTTCTACCGGGAAGGCGTCCGTGAGCAGCTCACTTCGGCCCTCGAGCAGGAGGATGCCCCGGTCGATCCCGAGGAGATCAGCGAGATCGTCGAGGCCATCACCACGCCGGACGAATTCGTGGTCGCCCCACGGATCGGACCGCCTGAATCGCAGTCGGTCCGCCGAGGTCGCGAGCTTTACCTCGAACTGGGTTGCAACAAATGCCATGGGGACAACGGCATGGGGAGCCCGGATGCCTTCGAGTTCGACGAGAAGGGCCGGCCCAGCCGGCCCCGCGACTTGGTGCACGAGCCGTTCAAAGGAGGCGACGAGCCGGAGTCGATCTACCTGCGCATCGTCCTGGGGATGCCCGGGACTCCCCACCCCGCCACCTGGAACCTGTCCGAAGACGACGTGGTCCATCTGGTGCACTACTGCCAATCGCTTTCCCGCCAGCCGAAGCGGGAATTGACCAATCACCAGCATGCCGTCCTGGCCCACAGCCGAGATTATCTGGCGGCCTTCAGTGAGTGACGCAGGCAGCCCGCGCCACGCCGATGTGTAGCCTGGCTCTCCCCAGCCGGGCTCTGCTGCGGCTCATAGGCGAAACACGCTCGGCTCGCCAGAGCCAACCTGCGAGAGCGGCCGTTGACCCCAACGTTGCAGAAAGGGAACGCAGGATGGGCGCCCGTCAATCATGGGCCCGACCGGCCACTCCGGCTCGTGCCGTAAAACTCACACTCTGTGACATCTACGATGCCCAGCCCATTGAACGTTTTGTCCCACTTACGACGGACAGGAATGTCCATCCTGCGCCGCTGGTTTGCAAGGCTGGGTCAACTGACCACCGCCACGGCCGGAGACGATTGGCGGCTTTCGGCCAGGCTGGTGTCCAGGGCCAGTTGCATCGTCACGCTCCACCGGCCCCGGGCGTCGGGGCGCACGACCCAGTGCGGCTGAACGACCACGGACTGGTGGACCAGCTCGAAGCCGCCCTCCGACTGGCTGACCGTCTCCACAGGCCATGTCCAGAACCCTGTGGGCCGTGACGTCTGGAAGCGGACGTCGATCCCCAGCCACTGGTCGCTGAGGCCGAGCGTTTGGACATCTGCCAGGTCGAGCCGTGTGCCGAGGTGGCCCAGGCGGTTGCCGGCCGTGTCGTGGAAGAAACGGTCGTCGGCCGCGGCGGGCATACCGGCGAAGTTGAATTCCACGGCAAAACGGAGGATCCGGTCGCGGGGGATCTCTTCCAGCAGGTAGGCGATTTCCAGCACGGGGCTTGCGGCGCTGAGGGTGACGCCTTTGGTGATCCGCACGGGGATGTCATCGACGTGGCCGTGGCGGGCCAGTTGGATCTGGATGCGATCCGGATTGCGCCGCACCCGGGCTTGGTAGCTGCCGTGTACGAAATCGCCCCGTTGGACCGCTCCGCCGGCGGCGGCGGTCTCCAGCGTCACGCCCTCGTCATAGAGGAGGTCGATCAGGCTCTTGCGGGGGTAGCTGTCGTACTGGACGCGCTTGTCCAGGTCTTTCTGTTTGAAGACGACTCGCTCGTGGATGCTGGCGCAGCCCTCCTCGCCCGCCGACTCGCCCGCCAACACCTTGCGATGGTAGGCTTCCGGCCGGCGGGTCAGGCCGGCCAACAGGTTGTGGCGCACGGCGCGGACGTCCAACTCGTAGAGCTGTCCGCCCCGATGGGGTGCCAGCAGGGCGACGAGCTTGTCGTTGGCCAGTCGGAGCTCTTGGCGGCCGTCCAGGTCCAGGTCGTTCGCCTCGGCCTCCACCCACTGCGCGGGCCGGCCTTCGGCCCGATTCAGGTGGCCCTCCGCCGCGATCAGATGGCGATAGACCGCGTTGCGCAGGTGGGGCAGGTAGATCCCGCCGAAGGCCCCGTGCCAATAGGCACAATTGCATTGGCCCCGGTAGAGATCCCTCTCGGCCTCCCGAACCGCTTCGCCGGCGGCCCCGGTACGCTTCAGCCGCTCGAGGCGCAGGCTGATGCCCAGCATCCGCGAGTACATCTCGTTGGACTCGGGATACTTGACGTGGAAGTTGCGCCAAAAGCCGCCCCGCACAAAGGGCCGGAGGGTGGGCCAGCGGGGATCGTGCTCCATTTGCTCGGCCACCTGCTCGTACTCCACCTGGCGCTGGACCGGCAAGGCCCATTCGGTCATCTCCCGGTAGCTGGCATCGGGCAAGTAAATCTTGCCGGCGGGAGCCACGTGGTCCATCGCCTCGGCCAGGGTGGTCATGTGGATCCAGCCCCGGTTGGCCGTCAGGGCATCGAAGAACCGCTCCAGCCAGCCGTCGCCGTAAACGTGCTTGTGCGTCTCCGGCCACGTGCCGAACTTCTCGCCATCGTCGCCAAAGACGATCACCGGGTCGGGATGCTCTTCGGCCATGCGGGCCAGGTAGTCGATCGTTTCCTGGGGGTCACGGAAAGGGATCGCGTAGCGCAGCCGCTCGCTGCCCGGGAATACGGTCAGCACCCGACCCTGGTCTTCGGTGACGTAGTGTCGATAGAGCTGCTGTTCGGTCAGCCCGGCGCACTTGAAGTGGAAATCATCCAGGATGGTGTATTGGATACCGGCGTCGGCCAGATCGCGGGTAAAGGACTGCTCCCACACCCTTTCCGGGATCCACATCCCCCGCACGGCGGCGCCGAGCCGCTCGGCCAGCCAGCGGGAATAGCTTTGGATCTGGCCGCGGCGGTCGTGTGAGGGGATCATGGCCAGGATCGGTTCGTAGAAGGCCCCGCCGATGATCTCGATCCGGTCGGAAGCCGCCAGCTCACCCACCCGATCGAGGTAGTCGGGGTGGTTCGCATCGAGCCACTCGGCCAGCGGCCCGCTGATGTGCAGGGCGATTCTCAGGTTCCCATAGCGACTGAATACCTCGAGGAACGGCCGGTAACTCTCCTGGTAGGCCTGCTCGAAGATGTGTTCGAAGTTTCCGATCGGCTGATGGCTGTGCAGCGCAAGGACGAAACGGACTGGCTTGGGCATGGCAAACGAATGGTCTCGTAGGGGCTGGTTTCCAGTTTCAAGGGACGACGATGCGGCGCAATCGGGCGCCGGCCCGGCGCCCTGGGCTCGAGGCGCCCTCGCACTACCGCCCCCAGCGGCAGGGGGACAACTCACGAGCGGCCCGTAGCGCCGGCTCTGATTTCTTATTCGGCAACCATCACCCAGTTTATCCAGTTCCCCTGGCCGGAACAGTTTCCGATTCCAGTGGATCCAGCTCCACATCGCGCAGAAACCGTGCCGCCTCTTCAGGAGGAACCGGATTGATGTAAAAACCGGTACCCCACTCAAAACCTGCAGGCCTTGTCACACTGGGCGTGATCTCCAAGTGCCAGTGATAGTGGTTCAGCTCCTGGACGTCAAAGGGCGCCGTATGGATGATGTAATTATACGCAGGGCGGCCCAGGGCGGCCTCGATCCTCGCGATGGCTTCACGCAGCACGGAGGCCAACTCTTCCACCCCGTTCTTTTGGATGTTCTCGTAGTGGCTCGAGTGGGCCTTGGGCAGGACCCAGGTTTCGAAGGGAAAGCGGCTGGCGAAGGGGCAGAACGCCACAAAGCGGGGGGTGTCTAGGACGATACGTTTCTCGGTGGCCAGTTCCTGCTGGATCATGTCGCAATAGATGCAGCGGCCGCGATACTTGTAGAATTCCAGCGAGCCGGTCATTTCCTCCCAGACGTTGATGGGCACGATGGGCGTGACGATCAATTGGCTGTGGGTATGTTCCAGCGAAGCCCCAGCCTCGGCCCCCACGTTCTTGAAGATCATGCCGTAGACCAGCCGGGGATCTTTCTTCAGGTCGACCAGCCGATCGCGGTAGACCCAGAGCACTTCCTGCAGCTGGGGAGGGGACAGGTCCGAGGTGCTCACCAGGTGTTCGGGCGTTTCGATGATCACTTCGTGGGCCCCCACACCCTGCATCATGTCGTAGATCCCCTCCCCCCGCTTCTCCAGGTTGCCCTCGATCTCCAGGGCGGGGAACTTATTGGGCACCACCCGGACGCGCCAACCGGGGCCGTTGGACTCGGACGAAGGGCTCCGGTAGGCCATGATCTCGTTGGGCGTCGTCTCTTCGTGGCCTTCACAGAAGGGACAGAAGCGGCCGGCGCGCCGCTGGGGGGTCGTATCAAAGTCATGGGGCCGCCTGGCCCGGTTGCGGGCCACGATCACCCACCGTCCGACGATCGGGTCTTTTCTCAAATCAGGCATGGTTGGCCTCTTGCCAGCTGGCGGTCTTCAGCCGGCCCGTTACGGGCGCTTGCACCGGCGCCGCTTTGCCACAGACGTCGTTTGATGATGACGCAGCCAGGGCACTCGCCGGGCTGCACAACCCCCCGAAGATGCCCTACACGTGCCACATTCTCATCTCGAAATCGGGTGAGGGGACAGCCGTCTCGATGGCCCCTTCGGCCGGGATGCGCTGGACGGTGGTCCGCCGGGTGGAAAGCTCCACGAAGAAATGGATGGGCTCTCCGGTGCTCACTCCCAGGTCACGGAAGGGAACGGCCAACTCGAAGGTCCGCCCGGCCGCCGCCTCCACGTCGGCGGCGCGCCCACCTCGGCGTCTGCCCGTCCAGTGGCACGCCGGCCGCCCGGCATCCAGACGATGGACGGTCAGCTCGAACCCCTCGGGCTGGAAGAAAAAAATCCGCAGCCGATCCGTTTCGCCAAAGCAGCCGCAGAACCGGCCCGCTGAGGCATCCAACCGCAAGTAGAGCCGCCGCAGGTCGAAACCGAAATGGCATTCGGCGATCGGCTCTTCGCAGGCCATGGCCATCGCGCCCCGCGGCCCCCGGCACGTGTAACGGCCGGCTTGGATCCACTCGAAGAAAGTCCAGCGTCCGTCGATCGTTACGTTCAGTAGGCCTGTCGGTTCGGTGTAGGCGATGATCTGGCGCAACAGGCTGGGCAACAGGTTGATGGTGGCATGCAGCTGGGGAAATCGTTTCAAGAGCATGCCCATGCCCCAATAGTCACGGGTGCCGTGGAGACGCACCCAGGGCATGGGATGCTCGTCGCTCGGTTCGTCCGGATAGTACGGCTGGTGGTGATGCCACAGGAAGGCCAACGAGATGTCGTGCATGGTTATCCTTCGCTCAGCCGCAGGCTGGGTGATCCGACCAGGACAGAGAGCCTGCGGGGGTGCGAAAACCTCCCGCGATCTGTGGTGCAGGCAGGCACACGGCGGCCCCGGCCGGCGGACCGGTGTTCATGGCGCCTCAGGGCTGGTTAGGCGCCGGATCGTGGCTTCGTACAGCGTGACATATTCTTTGGCGCTTCGCGACCATGACCAATCCTGGCGCATGCCTGTTTGTACCAGTTGCGACCAGATATCCGGCCGCCGATAGGTATCGTAGGCGCGATGCAGGGTTTCATCCAGGGCCTGGGGGGTGTCTTCGCGGAAACTGAACCCGTTGGCCGTACCGAGGGCCAGCGTTTCCTGGTTGACGTCCACGATGGTATCGGCCAACCCCCCCGTTTGACGCACCACGGGAACCGTGCCGTAACGTAGGCTGTACAACTGGTTCAATCCGCACGGCTCGTAGCGGCTGGGCATGACGAACAGGTCCGCCCCCGCCTCGATGCGATGCGCCAGTGGATCGGAAAAACCGATCCGGCAGGCTATCCGCTTCGGATAGCGGGCAGCCAATTGCGTGAGTTGCCGTTGCAGCTTCGGGTCTCCCGTTCCCAGGATCACCCATTGCATGTCCGAGTCGGCAGCCCAATGGGGAAGGATGTCGGCCACGATGTCCAGCCCCTTCTGGCGATCCAGACGGCTGATGATGCCGGCCAGCGGCACGTCGCTTCGCCGCGGCAAACCCGTTTCCTCCTGCAAGGCGGCCTTGCACCGCGCCTTGCCTTGGCTGACCGTCTCGGCCGTGTAGTGTGCCGCCAGGTGTGGATCGGTGGCCGGGTTCCAGACCGTCGTGTCAATGCCATTCAGAATGCCGCAGAGCACGTCCCGGCGGTACTGCAACACGCCGTGCAGCCCCGCGCCGAATTGCGGCGTCTGGATCTCCTCGGCGTATCGCGGGCTGACCGTGTTGATCGAGTCAGCGAAGACGATCCCTGTTTTCAACAGATTGAGTTTGCCGAAGAACTCCATCTGGTGCCAGTTGAAATGGCGCCAATCCAGGCCCGTCAGAAGCATGTCCCAGTGCCAGAACTGGCCCTGGTAGGCGATGTTGTGGATCGTGAACAAACAGGCGACCTGCCGGTAGCGAGGCACCTTCTGGTATTCGATCTTCAGGTACGCTGGGACCAAACCGGTTTGCCAATCGTTGGCGTGAATGAGGTCCACCTCCAGCTCCAAGAGCCGGATGGCCTCCAACACGGCGCGGCTGAAAAACACGAACCGCTCGCAGTTGTCCGAATAGTCCTTGCCGCCCTCGCCGTACAACCCCTCCCGGTCGTAGTACTCGTCCTGGCGCACCACATAAACGGGCACTTCGCTCCCCGGAAGCCGGCCCCGCAGCAGATGGCCCGCCATCGTTTTGCTGCCCACGGGGATCACGAAATCGATCCCCAACGGCTCAAGGGACATCCCGCATGACCACGCCTGGCGATAACCCGGCACGATCACCGCCGGCTGGTGCCCCAGCTGGGCCAAGGCCACCGGCAACGCGCCACACACGTCGGCCAGTCCACCCGTCTTGGCATAGGGAACCACCTCACTGGTCGCTATCAAAATCCTCACCGGACTCGTCTCCGTGGCCACCGTCCCACGACGTCCCTGGCCCGTGCCGACCGCCCCACCTTCACCCGGCGCACGCCTCGATCGACGGCAGCCTGATAGCCGAGAGCCCACCCTCAACCAGCACCCGGGCGAGCCGCGTCCGTGGTTCTGCGCCCCTACCCGGACCGACCCACACTACCAGAAACCCGCCGAAGAGGGAATCGGGATTGCCCTACTTAAGTTTGCCTTGTTTACTCAGATTACGCAAATTGATAAAGCCACGCATTCCCCTTCTTCCCCGCAGTCTGCACGGCCCCGATCTTTCGCAGGCAGTAGGCGATGCGCTGGGCCACCCATCGCTCGACCGACAGACACTCGGCCAGGTGGCCCGTATGGAACGGCTCAGGAAGCCCGCGCGGGATGAGCCGACCGACGTCGGCGGCGGTCTGAAAGCGATGCACGCAGTGCACGCGGATCAGCTTCTGGTCCTCGGTCACCTGGTCCCTCGCCCGCCATCGCCTCCGCCGGCCGTGGCCCGGATAGCGCCATTCTTCGATGTCCACCAGCGGCACGTCCAACCTGAGCCGGCGGTGGGGGAAGACGCGTATGAAATAGACCAGATCGTCGAACAGGTCCAGTAGCCGGCCTCGCTTGGGGCTCATCCGACGGCCGACGACCGGTCCGCCCCGGCTCCGGCGCTTGACCAGCAGTCGGCGAACCACGATTGGCTTGACCACCACCACCTGGTGGTCTTCGAGCAGCTCCTGCACCTTGTGGCGGATGGCCGCCAGTGAGCCGTGCTGGATCTCCACCAGCCAATCGGCCGTGGCCACGTCAACACGGTACCTGCCCACCGGGACCTCGAAGCGCGACTCCTGGCCCCCATAGAGCGTCTTGAGTTGGCGGTGAAGCGTTGTTTCCATACTCGCCGATGCCTTTGCTCGGCCCTGCGGGGGATGGTGATCAGGACGACACGAGCACGCCGGGCCTGCATCCTTTTTCGGTCCGTCAGGTGACGCTGGTCCAGCACTTTGCGGCGGGGCCGGCGGGACCGGCGATGACGTCCTCCTCCTGCCTTGCCTCAGTGGCCCCGCCTGCAAGGGCATCCCGAGCCGAGGGCAACCGCAGGGTGAGCAAGAAAACCGTAGGGCAAGCGTCCTCGCTTGCCCGGAACAGCTCGCTTGCCCGGAACATGAGGATACGTTTGTTCGAGCGGCCTGGGTGGTTCAATTGTAAGCGTTCACGGGGCAGCGGGACTCGTAGGGTGGCACAAGCAAACGGTCTCAGCGGCGGGCCTGCAGTGGCCGCAAAGAACTGATCCGGGGGCAAAATGGCGCAGCGGTAGATCGACTCCGTTTGCCCCCGCCCACCGCCACGGGCGGCGACCTCGTCCCACCCCAACTCGGCGCTCACGGGGCGTCAACGGATACTATTTCTGCAGCGTGGATCGGCTGATCTCGCCCTCTTGGTACCGATGCCAAATGATGAAAAGAGCTCATCAGAAAGCTTCAGCCGGCGCCTTGCCAATCCTGCTGCCCGAGTTGCCGCGATCGATCGTCGCCTGAAAGTCACGGCGCAGATGCGCCCAGCACAGCTGACGCTGATCGATCCACTCGTACGCCTTGTGCCGATCCGATGTGGCCACCTGCGC
>DQVB01000763.1 GCA_015661985.1 Planctomycetota bacterium
GGCAACGGGAAAACGTTGATCTCCTGAAGGCCATTCCGCTGCAGGCATGGCACAGTCGCCATTTCGTGATACCTACCATGCCTAGGCCATTGCGCGTTTTGTCCCGCTTATGACGGACAGGAATGTCCATCCTGTCCTGCCGGTTTGCAACGTCTGCGGTAAACCCGATGCTGTTCCCTACGCGGAATCCTGATACGGAGAACGATGCCGGCGGGGTTCGGCTGGGGGTGGTCTGGAGGGCCAGCACGGGGCGAAGCGCAGCGGTCCATCATCTCAGTCCATCAATCTCGGGTTGTACTGGCGCGGCCCAGCCTTATAGCCGTGGTAGGCCGATTCGTCCACCGGACGTGGCGCGTAAATGAAGACATGGGCTGCTGTCGGGTCCCAGAGGACCAGTTCTTCACGCTCGTCCCCGCACAGGTTTGCGGGGATGCAGTGGTAGAAGGCCATCCGGTGCGCGCGGCCACCGTTGGGCGGCGGCAACCCGGGCAAAGCAGATCCGCGGCGCAGCTCCAGATCCCAAAGCATACCACCGTTGAACAGCAGCGCCGGCCCATTCCGACCTCGCCAGTAGACCGCCTCCATGCCCACGTTCGTGGGGGAGGCGTTCAGCCTCATGCGGGACACGACTCGGCCCGTGGAACTGCTGACGATCATGATATCTTCTGCGTGGCCGTTCCAGCGCAGGACCATCTCCGGTCCCGAATACTCCCGGAGAAAGTCGGCCACTCGCACCTCCTGGCCGTGCGGGACCAGTGCCTTGCCCAGCGATAACACAACATTGCCCCGTTCGTCCACCACGTGCCCAAAGCCGGAGCAGACAGCACGCACGTGTCCGTGGTCCCATGGAGCGATGCAGACCGAGTCCATATGCTGCCCGAGCTTCTTCTCCCAAAGCGGTTGCCCGGTGTGGTCGAGGAGGAAATAGCCGCCGTTGACCTCGTCTCGACCGTCCCCATCCACGTCCCCCACGGCGGGAATGTAAGCGGGACAGTTGCCGTATTGAATCCATTCCGCCCGATAAGTCCAAAGCACCCGGAGCTCGTCACTCATTGCGACCACGGTGTCGCCGAGCTTGACGACGAAGTCGCGTGGCTGCTCCAGGCCGCGGAGGTTTGCGATCAAGATCCGCTGGTGCACCCAGTTGGCACCGACCGGATCCTTGCGCCGCCGTTCGGTAATGGCCGCCGGCGCTGCTTCACGCAGCACATCACCCGTTCGGCCGTCGCGAACCTGCACGACCACGTCGGCCAGCGTCTGCCAATCGGTTTCCCGTTCCCGCCGAGGCACATGCCAGAAGCAGACAACCTCGGCCGCACCGTCGCCATCAAAATCGTGCACTGCCACCGACATGGGCCGCGACGGCTGGTTGCCGCCTTCTCCCCGGTGCCACAGCGGCTTGCCGTCCAATGTAAACGCGCCCAGGAAACACGGCTTGATCCCGCCTACGTGGGCCCCCTGCGGCGCGCCGTGGTTGCACCGATAGACCAGCAGATCGCACAGGCCATCGCCATTCAAGTCGCCGATACGCAGATCGCCGCCGAAAGTGAACCCGTCGCGGGTGATGAGAAACCGAGCCGGTACCGGCACACGCCGCCACAAAACTGCATCGGGCCCTGGATCTCCGTTCACTACAGAGCCAACGGCTGCAGTGGCAAAGCAGGACAGCATCGCGATCTTCATGGGCAGGCTCCTCTACCAATGAGTACGTGTTTTCAAAACCCGAAGGCTGGCGAGTTTCGCAGACCGTCGGTTGCCGTCTGCGCGGGCCCGGGAGAGTGGGCGCGCGGTCCGGCGGTGTACTGGTAGGCTTGGGACATTTGGATTTGGTGCTTGCTTCGGGCCTTCGTGCGTCGTATTTCGGATTTTCGCCCGCGCCGTCTGCGGCACAACCTGCGCGCGGTCATCTAGAGGGTTTCGTCCGCTGTGGACGGCCGATCCATGGGCACGAAACTGAGGCCGCCGGAGGCGCGTAACTCGAGCCGGTATCGCTTGCCCGGAACGACTTTCTGGTACGGCGCTTCACCGTGGGCCGCGCGCACTCCGACCTGCTTGGCCAACTCCGGATCGTTGGCGTACTCCCAGAAACGCTCCCAGATCTGGCGCTCGAAATCGGACATCTTGCCGCCGGTGCGATAGGGCAGTGGTTGCGATCCCACGGGATCCAGCGGGTATCCTTCCCTTGGCTCCTGGGCTTCGCCGAAAATCCGCTGGAAGAGGCAGATGGACGTGGATCGGAGCGGATCACCCAACTCGACGTACTGGTCGTCGAACTTCACCACCAGCGAACTGACATAAACCACGTCGCCATCGATGCGGAAGACGCGTGGGGCGTCCAGCGGTTTCCCGTCCGGCCCGAGTTCCACGAAGCTTACCGTGGTAACCAGGGTGCCCTCGTCGGCCGAGCCCTCTTGGTCCAACACGTCCAGCTGGGCCACGCGGCGGTCCACTTTCAGGAGATTCAGGGCTACCTCCAGCTGTTCGATCTGGCGCCTCTTGGCCTCGACATCCTCTTCCAGCTTGGCGATCTGCTCCTGCTTGGCCCGCACGTCCCGGCTCAACGCGTCGATCTGCTGACGCGTACTGGCCAGCTGGTCGTCCAGGAGTTGGACCTGCTGCTCTTTGGCCTTCAGTTGCCTCGACAGATCCTCGATCTCCGCCTCGCGGTGGGCCAAGATCGCTTGTGTCTCCTCTAACCTGAACTTGTCGGCGAACAAGGCGCGGTAGCCCAGGTAGCCGCCAGCGCCCAACAGAGCCACGATGGCGAATCCCAGTAGCGTCGCCAACAAGGAATTCAGCGCATTGAGCGTCTTCAACATGGCTGGAAACCCTCTTCCAGGGCCAACAGAGTCGACCAGTTTGCGGACGGTCCCTCGTATCCTATGTCAGCAACCACTCCGGCGGCAAGCCGCTGCGACCCTTCCGTTCAAACCTCGCCCGGCCAGCGCGGGTAGCGACCGTGGGGCGAGCCGTCGGCTTGGTGACCACGGGCGGTGCGACTGCGCCATTAGCATTTATGAA
>DQVB01000498.1 GCA_015661985.1 Planctomycetota bacterium
CGCGGCCTCGGCGGGGCTCCCGGGAATGACACGAACGATGAGCAGCGAGCCCTGATCCGCCTTCAACTCGACGCCCAACCCCACGAAACTGCCCTCGATCTGCGAGTACACTTCAGCCAACTGGTCCGGCGTCAGATAAGCGGAGTAGATGTCCAACGCCCCGATCATCCCGCAGACGAACTCCATCACTACGGCCGCCGGTCGGACGCCCATTTCCGTTTGGGCCAGCCGCGAGGCCAGCTCCACGGCGCTGCGGACGTCGGCCGGGCTTTGGATGAGCATGGGGCCCAAGGTGCGGCGCAGGCGGCCGCGGAACTCGGCCACCCGCCTCGGGTCGGCCCCAGGGCAGTGGCGCTGGAGAAACGCCGGTTCCGAAAGGGCCACATTCAACGCGTGGGTTCCGTCTTCCACCAGCGCCTTCCAGTGAGGCGATTCGACGTAGTGGACCTGGATCTTTCGCAGCACGTCGCCCAGTACATCCAGCGCCTGCGAGAAGGATAACTGGCTGACCAGGTTGCAAAAGGATTTATCGCGATAGCGGCGCCCGAGCTCGTAGTGCAGACGGGCGTGCTGGAAACGCTCCTCCAGCCCGCGGTCCCCTGGAAACTGGCGCACAGCCTCTTCATAATGCCCCACGGCCTCGCCCCAACGGCCCTCCATCTCCAGTTGCCAGCCACGCCGTAACAGTTGCTCGATTTCCGTCTGGTGCGCCGGACCATAAATCGATGGCTGGGCCCACGCCGGCAGGAACAGAAGACCCGTTGCCAGTACGATGCTGGCCAACGCCCCGCTGAGCAGACAATCCTTTCGTTGCATCGTCATATCCGTGGCGCGCCGGTGGTTCCAATGGCTGCAGGGGCAAAAGCGAGCCTTGCAAGAAGCCCGCAAAGCAATATAGACCACGTTCCGCGCTCGGTCAAAAAATGACTCGCCTTTTCCCGGCGCACAATCCGACCTGCCCGCATCACCGGACCCACCTGTTTGGCGTCAGACCGGCCAGGGCTGGACGCATCGGTAAGACCGACTCAAGCCGTAACACGCGCATGTCCGGTAAAGGCGCAAGAACACCCAGCGCCGCAGAAGAACCAGAGGTTCCCTCTCCCCGCGCGCCTCAGCGATGTTGCGCTGGGGTGTGAGACCGATTCCGGCACCCGTATTATTCATGACCTCACAGACCGCGCAGACCGCGCAGACCTCGCAGACCTCGTAGACCGGAACGAGCAACCACAGCCTTTGCCGGGACTTCGGTCGCTCGGCCAACGAGCAAACTGAAGCACAGTCCATGCCACGTCGAATCGCGTTTGCCCCGCTCCGGCGGCAGTTCGCGCGACCCTGTTCCGGCCGGCGTGAGCAACCCGGGCTGTTCAATTGAGAACGTGCTTCAGAACTTCGCAGGGACGATTGCTCGCGTGGGTCCTTCCTTCCGCCCAGGGGCGCATAAGCGCTGCCACGAGTTACCGCACTCCCCAACCAGAATTCGGCGATCAAGCGGCGGTGGCCGGCCGCGCAGTCAGACAACGCGTGTTCCGCAAGAAGGCCGACAACGGGCCGGGATGCCCGTCCAAACGGCAACGGGGCCGGATCGAAGCTATGGTCCGGCTTCCCGTACGGGTATACTGGCGGTGGTTTCCGCGCCTTGTACGGGTGGCCACATGGCCACGGTTTTCTTGGAAATTGGAGCGAACCTTGCGGGGACCGATCGCCTCTTGTTTGTCATCGGCCTCACGGGGAGCCGGTGCGGGCAGTGGTGGGCCGCTGTGCTGTAGGGGAGGACGGTATTGTGCGGTACGTCGAGCTGGAGTTTGAGGCCGAGCTGGAGGGCCGGAGGTCGTTCTTGCCGCGTTTCCCGGGGGCAACGCTCCGCGGTGCTTTGGGATACGTGCTTCGGGACACCGTGTGCCAGTTGCGCCAGGCCGATTGCCGGCACTGCGTGCTCCAGGCCGCTTGCCCGTATCCTGCAATTTTCGAGGGGCTTGCCCCCGAAAACCGCCGGGTGATGCGGCTCTATGAGAGAATCCCCCAGCCTTTCGTGCTTGTGGTGGCATGGCCCGACCGGCATGGCATGGCATCCTCCGTCCTCACCTGGGGCGTGCGCTTGTTCGGTCCGGCGTGCAGTTATTGGCCTTATGTTGTGCACGTTTACCGGACGGTGGGCCAGCGCGGATTGGGCAAGCGGCGCATCCGATACCGGTTGCGCAAGGTGACCGATGCGGTGACCGGGCAGGTGGTGTGGTCGCCGGACAATGCCGAGCCGCGGCAGCCAGGCTTCGGGAACGTCTTGGCCGGCGGGCGGTCCACGCCCGACGAATGTACCCTGCGGTGGGTGTTCTCCACACCCGTACGCCTGGCGCTCAACTCCGGCCACCTGAGCGGCCTGGATCTGGTGCTGGCCGGAAGGCGACGTTTACACATCATGGAGTACTTTTACGGCGAGGGGGACGAGCAAGGGGACAGCGAGTCGGGCGAGCGGCTGGAGGCGGGGCAGTTCACCACATTGGCGTCTCGCATTCGGCCATGGCGTCTGCAGCGCTATTCGGGCCGGCAGAATCGCCCCATGAGTTTGTACGGTTTGGCTGGTGAGATCGTCATCCACGGGCCATGGGGCCGATCCGGCCCGTGGCTCGGGGCCGTGCCGCTTTTGCACCTGGGCAAGGCCACCAGCTTCGGACTGGGACGTGCACGATGGGAGGTAGTATGAATCCAGCGCCGAGAACCAAGCCACACGAGCGGGCTCACCTCTTGGCCGCCGCGGGGCTGCTGCACGACACGGGCAAAGTGGGGGAACCAGCCGGAGCCCCTTTGCACGACACGATCATTAGGCTTTCCCACAGCATTTGCCCGCATGACGCATGTTGGCGGCCCCAATACATTCACGTGGTCTATAGCGCCCAGTTGTTGCACGAGGCGGAAGAGCAGGACTGCCGCTTCGGCGGGTTGGACCGATCCGAGTTGTTCAAGGTGGTTGCGTATCACCATCAGAACTCCGAAACACTGGATCAGTGCCTGTTGCGCAAAGCAGACTGGCTGGCCAGCGGCCACGATCGCAGCGAAGCGCCGCCCGAGGACCGCAGGGCGGGCGTCGTGACCGGCCTTTGGCCGATCCTCCGGTCCCTGAGGTGGTCGGACGAACCGGGTCCGTCGGCGCCGGAATTCCTCGAAATCATGGCGACGCGGACGCTCTCGTTCGACCAGGACGCCGTGCTCCCACGGCCGCCGCAGGATCGCGGCGCCTATGGTGAGGCCTGCCTGAAGATCTGGGAAGAGCTTCTCTCAGCCATTGGCGGGCGCTATTGGGACGCCGGCGACTGCATTCAGCGGCTGGAAGCGATTGTGCGGCGCACGCTACATGCTGTGCCGGCCAGCCGCCAGTACGGGCAGCAGGCGGACGTTTCTCTTTCGGAACACTGCCGCATTACGGCGGCCTTTGCCGCGTGCTTGGCCCTGTTGCATCCTCCGGACGGTCCCACGGCCCAGCTGCGCGAACCGAACCGGATCGAGGGACGGTATCGGTTGCTCAACCTGGGCGTGGGGCGGATCCAGGAGTTCATTCTGCGTAGCGTCCCCCCGCTCGACGAAGCGCTGGGTGAGACGGCCGAAAGAGGCATGGCCCGACGGCTGCGGGCGAGGTCCTTTTATGTGAGCCTGCTGACGTGGTTGGCCGCCCGCCGGGTGCTGGCCGCGGCCGGCTTGCCCGTGGTCAACCTCCTTTTCGACGGGGGTGGGCGGTCGATGCTGCTGCTGCCCGATGAGCAGGCAACCATCGCGCGCGTGCAGGACGCCCTCCAGTACCTGGATCAGTGGTTGGCCGAACGCCTCGGAGGCACCCTGCGGTTGGATATCGCCCTCAGCGACCCCCTTGCAGACGAGGATCTCAACCGCGAACGTTTCTCGGCCACCTTCCGCCAGGTCGATCAGCAGTTGGGCGAAGCCCGCTGGCGCCTGCCCGCCGGAGGACTGGGGGACAACACGGGATGGAACGAAAGGGGCTGGACGGGGACCGAAGCGAATCTGCCGGCCGATCGGGGCGGATTCTTGAAGGACATGGAAAACTTGGGCCGCAACCTGCCCAAGGCCAACTTTCTCACCCTCGATGGCTCGGACCACCATCGCCTGGGGCCGGTGCTGGAGATTTTTGGGTACCAAGTGCGCCTCCATTCGGCCCAGCCGCCTGTGCCGACCGACTGCTTTGCCCTCCGGCTTCGGGAGGACCAACATCCGGCCACACCCCTGTGGCTGGCTTCGGGCCATGTGCCCCAGGCAACGGCCGAGGACATGGCGCGGATTACCGCCGGCGTCGGTCGTCGCGACCGGCCGCCGGAGGAGACGGCCCAAGAGCATGGCGAGGTGCTTACCTTCACCGACTTGGCCCTCTTGGCCGAGGACGAAGCGGGCCGGCCGCTAGGCCACGATATGTTGGGGGCACTGAAGGCAGACGTGGACCGGCTGGGAATGCTCCTGGGCTATGGCCTCGGCCGAGCGGTCTCCTTCAGCCGTTATGCGTCGGTCGCCCGGACGCTGGACCAGTTCTTCAAAGGTTTCTTGCAGGAGCAGCTGCGCAGCCGGTATCGCCACATCTACACGGTGTTTACCGGCGGCGACGACCTGTTCCTGATCGGCCCCTGGTACGACTTGGCCCGCTTGGCCCAGGACCTGCACGACTGGTTCGGCCGGCTCACCTGCCACAACCCCGATGTCACGTTTTCCGCGGGGCTGGTCTTTTCCCGGCCCGCCACCCCGGTCCGCCACCTGGCTTGGCTGGCCGAACAGGCGCTGGAGAAGGCCAAAGACGCCGGCCGCGACCGCATTACGGTCGGTTGCAACACCCTCGCATGGTCCCAGTACGAGGACGCCTTGCAGCTGCACCGCCTGATGCGAAGCCTGGCGGCCTCCGGTTCCGGCGCACGACCGGCCCTGACAAGCTCGCTGGTTTACCGCCTCCTCCAGTACGCCCTCATGGCCCGGCGCGGGCTGCGGCCCAACGAGCAGGAAGCCACCTGTCGGCGGCGGTGCCGTCAGGATGGAAAGCTCATGGCCCGGCGCAGGCTGCGGCCCAACGAGCAGCCGAAGCTCACGGATCTGAAATGGCGAGCCCAAATGAGCTATGACCTGAAGCGCAACCTCCCGGCCCCGGACAGCGCCGACTCGCCCCTCGGGCGCCTCCACCGGGCCCTGATGGCTATTCGTTCTGTCGACGACGCCGGTGTGCTCCACACCGCGGCCACACTGACCCTGTACTTCATGAGAGGAGTCGAAAGATGAAAGACAGACACTTCCCACGGCAAAGAAGCCGCCGACCGAGCGGCCCCGTCGAGGTGCTGTTCGATCCGGCCAAACCGGACACCGAACTGTTCGACACCCTGGCCGAGAAGCAGGCCGAGCAGCTGGAGGTCAATTCCAGTCAGCTGCGCCGCTTCTTCGGCGAAATCAAGGACCTGTACCGCCGCTTCAACGCCCTGGCCTCCGGCGAAGCCGAACAGCGCCGCCAGGAAATCTACAGCACACAGATCGAACCGCGGTTCAAAATGGTACGCAGCAAAGTGGCCTACGCCACGCGCGCCGGCGGTCAAACGAAGCTTCCCGAACGGTTTGCCGAGTTTCTCAAGACGGGCATCCAGCGGGTGGGGAACCAGGAAGAGTTCGTTCGTTTCATAATGCATGTCGAAGCCGTCGTGGGTTTCATGTACGGAAAAGGAAAGGTGAAGCAATGAGCGCAGAGGTCCGACTTGTCAAAGTACGCACCATCACCGGCAGACTGGTGGTGGAAACGGGACTCCGCATTGGGGCCAGCCAGGAGACGATGGAGATCTCCGGCCTTGACAACCCTATCATCCGCAATCCGGCCAACGGCGAGCCGTTCATACCCGGCTCTTCGCTCAAGGGACGCATGCGGAGCCTGGCCGAGTGGTACTTCGGTGAATTGCCGCACGAGGGCGATGTGACTAAGCCCATCGTCACGTCCCAAACCGCTCGCGTCTTCGGCATCCCCGCCCGGGATCCACGCAGGGTCAATGGTGAGGAAGAGAAAAAGGCGCACCAGCGCGGTCCCACCCGCCTGATCGTGCGTGACGCGCCCCTTTCGGAGGAAAGCCGCAAACGATTCAAGGAAGGTGTGCCGATCACAGAAATCAAGAGTGAAAACTCCATCAACCGGCTCACCTCGGTGGCCAATCCCCGGCCTATGGAAAGAGTACTTCCCGGGGTCAGCTTCGACGTGGAGCTGGTTTACCGAGTGTTCGACGTTGACCGGGACGGAGGCGAAGGCGATGACGGGCTGTTCAGCAAGGTGTTGCTGAAAGCCTTGGCGCTGTTGCAGGCCGACGCGCTGGGCGGCGGCTCCAGCCGGGGCAACGGCAAGGTGCGTTTCGAGAATCTGTGCGAGAACGGCAGGCCGATCACGCTGCCCGAACTTCGCTTCGAAGCGGATCCGGGGGGCAGTTCGGCATCGGCGGGCCAAGGGACGCAAGCCGGAGGATGAGGCATGCCTGGCTATCGAATAGAACTGGAGCTGCGCTCCGGGCTGGGCACGCCGCTGGCCGCGGACACGTTGTGGGGCCATATCGCGTGGGGGATCCGATATCGCCGGGGCAACCAGGCCCTGGAAGATTGGCTGGCCGCCTACGACGGGCCTGAGCCCCCTTTGGTGATCAGTGACCCTTTGCCGCACGGGTTTTTCCCCCGACCCGCCTTGCCCCGCGCAGCTCGCCCCGCGAAACTGCCACCCAAAGACGAAGCCGACCACATGAAGCGGCTGGAGAAACGGGCGTGGATCTCTTGGGAGGCCTGGGGCCAGACCGCCGCGGCCGTCTCCCCCGATTCGATCCAGCAGGCCCTGGCCGCCGCGCCGCAGCCGGTGCCGATGGCCGTCACCCGTGCCGGCGTGAACCGCCTCACCGGGGGGACCGCGCAGCCGGAAGGCGGCACGTTGTTCACGGCCGAGCAGGCCTATTTCGGGTTCGATTGCCCGGCACGGTTTGACGTCTGGTGCCGTTCTCCCCAGCCGGCCGAGACGGTACGCCGGTGGTTTGCCGACGGGTTGGCCGGAGGCTACGGCCGCGACGCCTCGGCCGGCTTGGGTTACCTGGCCGTGGTTGGCATCGAGGAGCGGGAATTGCCCGGCCTGGATGCCCCCAACGCGTGCGTGCTCCTGGGACCCGCCGTACCCAGAAGGGGCGACCCGCACCGCGGTTTCTTCCGTCTCGGGGTGCGATGCGGCAGGCTCGGCGGCGAGTTTGCCGTCGGTCCGCTACCCGGGGGAGCCACCCAGCGGCATAAGCGACCGGTGCGCGTGCTCATGGCCGGCACGCTGCTCATCGCCGCCCCTGTGCCGGCCTACGTGGGCCGCGTTCTCCGCGGGGTGCACGCGGAGATAGAAGCCATCCGCCACTATGGCATTGCCCCGGTGCTGCCCTGCCGGGTGGAGGGGCCGGTTTTGAGTCATCGGCTGGTGAGCGTCCCGCCCACAGCCGGCTGCCCTTCATCGCCTCCTGTCCAGCAGAATGGTCTGTCATGAATACCGCACCGTTTGTCCCTTACCGCGTTGAACTCGAGCCGCTGACACCCGTCCACATCGGCAGCGGGCAGACGATCGAGCCCTACGAATACGACTTGGCCGAGGATCCCGAGCAGTGCTGGCTGGTGGTGCTGGACCCCGGCGCCGTTGTGGCCGAGGCCAGCCCCGCGCAGCGGGCCGTCTTTGAGCGGCTGTGCGAAGGGAACGATTTTCCAGCGCTGCGGCGGTGGCTCCGCCAGAACGCCGACCGGCAGCGTCACATGCGATTCCGCATCCTTGTGCATGAGAACGCCTTCGGCCAGATACGCAAGAACCTGGACGCCCCCGCGCGGCTCGGCGAAATCCACCTCTTCACGCGCGACCCGGCCACCGGCCGGCCCTGGCTGCCCGGCTCCTCCATCAAAGGGGCCATCCGTACGGCCCTGGTCGACGCGGCCGCTCGCCAAGACCGTCGCCGCGCGGAGGAACTGGAACAGGTCGCCCGAACCGAAGGGAACAGGCGTCAGGGGGCAGTGCGCTTCGAGGCCCGAGCGCTGGGGTACGCCAAGGGGGACGGCTGGCCCGATCTTCGCCGGGACCCGTTTCGCCAGTTGGCCATCGCCGATGCTCTCCTGCCCGAAGACGCCTGCTGGATCGACCGCGTCCAGATCGTCGGGCCGCGCGGCCGTCCGCCATCCGCAGCCGGGGACATCCCCATCTATCGCGACCTCTTGGTCCCGCCCTTCGATGAAGGAACACCACTGGCCGCCGCTGAAGTGCGCTGGCATTGGGCCGTGGCGCGCAGGGGCCTGCCGCGCGAAATCGAGCCGAAGGTGATCTGCGAGGCCTGCAACAACTTTTACGTCCCGCGGCTGGAGAAGGAACTGAAACGGTTCGTGGCGGATCGGGATCTGAGCCGCCGGCTGCTTGACCGGGCCGGCAAGATGGCAGATAATGAATGCCTGATTCGGCTTGGTCGACACAGCCACTTTGAGTGTGTGACGGTGGGCAAGCCCTTCCACCAACCCCCCCGGCGCGGGTTCGGCAGGAGCCGAAGTTACGCCGGTGGACAGTTGCCGCTGGGATGGATGCGATTGGCTTTCCACCGCCGGGTGCCGCCGTAACCGCGCCAAGGGCCCACAAAGGCCCAGGTTACGGCGTTGACGCAAACCTTTGATGCCCGGAGACTTGTGTATGAGCCCAGGCCGGGCAACCTGCTCGCCCACCGCCCTGAAAAACGCGCCGAGCTGGCCGTTACGGCAGGCCCCCGCGCAACTGGCCGCCCAAAAAGCACTTGCGGAAGCGGCAGTTGAAAACATGCCCTGATGAAGAAGGGATTGAGACGTGGACGATGAATGTGACCTTGCTGCCACGTACGGCCACGTTGAAAACATGCCCTGATGAAGAAGGGATTGAGA
>DQVB01000011.1 GCA_015661985.1 Planctomycetota bacterium
GGTTTGGCTGGAGTCGGTTTGGCTGGAGTCGGTTTGGCTGGAGTCACGTTGCCCAGCTTCGCTCCGGGCAGAATCAGCCCTCTTGCCTAGGTCCTTACGAGGAAGTAACCACCCTTCGGGCGGTACGATGTGGACCATGCTCCCGCATTTCGGGCAATTCAGTATGGCCCCAATGGCTGTTTCGCTGCGCACTGCGAGCCGGGCTTCGCAGGTAGTGCACGTGATGGTGAACAGCGATTGGGCCACGGCTGGCAGTCCAGGCGACACGCTTTGACCGACGGGGGGGCGAACACCTCGGGCTCGGCGTCTGTTACCAATTGTAGAGCGCCCCCAGCGGTGGATGCCAGCAACCGGCGCTGCGCCGGACAGCTTCGCCGGAGAACTGTCAGCCTTGTGGGGGCCAAGTGGGGATGCCGGCGCCACAACTCCCGGCTCTGCCACCTCGATCAACGATCCGGGCTCCTCATCCCTTTCGTGACGCCCTCGTCGCCCCATTCAACGCAAGCCTCGGCGAGCTGGTCAGAGTCGTGGGGTCGGCTCAGTGCTCCTTGGTGATACCCGGTTGGGGGCACGGGTAGATGCCGTCCGGGCCTTCGTGGATCGGCGCGGGGGTGTCGAAGTTCATCGAGTCGATATCCTGGACGAACTGGAAGTCCGATTCCATGGCCTCGTCCCAGGTGATGTACTGGCCGCTGTGCGTAGCCATGCGGCCCATCAGTGCGGCCAGGTCCGCTTCGCCTGCCCGCCGTGCTTCGTTGTGCGGTTTGTCCTGGCGGATGGCGTCCAGAAGCAGTTGCCATTCGAGACGGTACGGGTTCGGGTCCTGCCGGCCGAATTCCCAGACCATTTCCTCCGGGACCATGTTCTGGCTCTTGTAGATCCGTGGTCTGGGATCACCCAGGCTGTCCATGATCACCGCCGATCCCTTCGACCCGTGGGCGTAGTCGGAATAGGTCTGCCAACAGCCCCGCATGTGCCGCGAAAAGGCGAACAGTTTGGCCCCGTCGGCAAAGGTGTACTCGACCGTGTAATGGTCGAACTGGTTGCCCGCTTCCGCATAGCAGCGGCCGCCCATCCCCTGCGCGGCCACGGGCCACGCCCCTTTGGCCCAGCAGGCCACGTCGACGTTGTGGCAGTGCCAATCGACAAAGAAGCCCGAAGAAACCCAAGTGAAGCTGTTCGGGTGACGCAGCTGGAACACCAATTCATTCGCCTCAGGCGGGCGCCGTGGGCAATGGACGGGGCCATGGACACGATAGATCCGCAGCGTGTGCACTTGGCCGATCATGCCGTCGTGGATCCGCTTGATCGTTTCCTGGCGAGCTTTCGAATGGCGCCACATGAAGCCCACACCCACCTTGAGGCCTTTCTTCTCGGACAGCTCGGCCATCTTCAACCATCGGCGCACGGCCGGCGCGTCGGTGGCAAAAGATTTCTCGGCAAAGACGTTCACACCTCGGCTGACGGCGTACTCGAAATGCAAAGGCCGGAAGGCGGCATGGGTCGTCAGCAGGACCACGTCGGTCGGCCCCAAACAGTCGATGGCCTTGCGATAGGCGTCAAAGCCCACGAACCGCCGTTCGGGTGGCACGTCCACCTTGTCCGCATGGACCTGGTTCAGCCGATTCAGGCTGCCCTGAAGACGATCCTCGAACAGATCCGCCATGGCGTACAGCTTGACCGGCCCACCCCGGGCGGCAAAGGCGTCGGCCACGGCGCCTGTGCCCCGTCCGCCACAGCCGACCAAGGCCAACCTGATCAGCGAACTCTCCCCTGCATGACAGCGCGGTGCAGCCAGGCCGGCCAAGGTCGTGGCCACGCCGCAAACACCCGCGCGGCGCAAAAACCGTCGGCGAGTTTCCGCCTCCGAACAAGCCGCAGGGTCAGACCCCTTCATGGCGAACTCCTTACAAGCAACAACGATTGCTCGGCCGATGACCGAACCGAAACGGCCCACGCCGCGAACCGGCACACCGCCAGTCTAGCCAGCCGCCGAAGGCAGAGCAATGACCACCCCGGCCGGACAGGACGCCACGGGAGTGAGCGCCCCGAGCCGGGAACCGCCATAGGCGTTCGTACGGCTGTCCGGTGGCGGACATCGAAGCGGCATAGTCACGCTCCCACCAAACGCACGCTTCGGGGATCTCACGACCGGCGAACGACCCAACTTCAAGTTTGGCAGATACCCCAGGTGTTCTGGAGGCCGTCGAGGGGCCTGCAGGTTGGTCGCAGCGGGTATCCGTTCACGCCCCGTGAGCACCGTGCCCTTTTCCCAGGCACCTGCATGAAAAAGCCCCTCCGCAACTTCTTGGTACGGAAGGGCTTTTGAATCGGGGCACCGGGATTCGAACCCGGGACCTCCTGCTCCCAAAGCAGGCGCGCTAGCCAGACTGCGCCACGCCCCGCCAAACAGGCATGTTGTGGTTTCGGCCCGTGTGGCCGCGCCGATTCGGTTGTCTTGCTGGTCCGTTATCTGCTGGTCCACTCAAGCTCGCCCGGTTCGTAACCCCGTCGCGACCAGGCCCCCGGACAGCCGTTACTGGCATGGTACACCAGGCGGCTTTCGGGGGCAATCGCTCGGGGGGCGGGCACCCAGGTGGCTGGGCGGATTGAGTGCCCTGCGTCCATCCTGGTTGCGCTGCCAACCGTCTGCGGCCTGACGTTTCGCCGCCACGGCACCAGAGCGAAGGGTGGCAGCTTGCGTTCGTGGGCCTCCATCCGGGCGGCGAGTGGACCGAGCGGCATGCGTGGGGGTACTGCCGATCGCTGAGCCCTGCGACCCTATCCCACTTGCTCCTCCGCCCCGGGAGCCGGCGTTTGGCAGATTTGATGTCGGAGCCGTTCGAACTCGTCGTGGCTGGCGAAGTGGATGACCACTTTGCCGCGGCCGCGGCTGGTTTGAGTGATGTGCACTTTCGTGCCCAGCGCGTGGCGGAACTGTTCTTCCAGGGCGGCAATCTGGGCGCTGGGTGTGCGGCGGCGACGGGAACCGTCGCGGCCGATCACGGCCAGCGGCTCGGCATCCGCGGCGCGGATCATCTCTTGCACCAGCGTCTCGGTGCGCCGCACGCTCAGGCCCTCGGCCTGGATCTTCTCGCAGAAAGCGATCTGTTCGCGCTGGTCCCCCAACGGCAGCAGGGCGCGGGCATGTCCTTGGCTGATCTTTCCTCGGCGCACCGCCTCTTGGACCGGCTCGGGCAGCTCCAACAGCCGGATCAGGTTGGAGACGGTGGAGCGGTCCAGTTGCAGGCGCGAGGCCAGCTCCTCATGGGTAGAGCCGTACTGCTGCAGGTAGCGCTGGAAGCAGGCCGCCTTTTCCAGGGGGTTGAGGTCTTTGCGCTGGAGGTTTTCCACCAGGGCCAGTTCGGCCGCCTGGCGGTCATCCGCCTCGACGACCTGGACCGGCACCTCGGTCCACCCCGCCTGGGCGGCTGCCAGCAGACGTCGTTGGCCAGCCACCAACTGGAAGTGGTCACCTGAGGGGCGCACCACAATCGGTTGCAGCAGGCCGTGGGAGCGGAGGCTTTCGGCCAGCGCGAGGATTTCGTGGTCGTTGAAGTCCTGGCGTGGCTGGAAGGGGTTGTCTTCAATCCGATCGACCGGGAGGGTGGTCGGGGGGGCGGGGCCGTTTTCCCCAGCGCCGGGCTCCTCGACGCGCAAGGGGATGATGGCTTCCGGTGGCACGTCGGCGGTTGGCGTCTCTGGCTGTTGGGGGGGCGTTTCCTTGGCGGCCACCCGACCCAACAGGGCCTCCAAGCCTCGGCCCAGACGTTTTTCCCTAGTCACGTTCGAGCACCTCCATGCAGAGTTCCACGTAGGCCCGGGCGCCCCGCGCTCGGGGCGCATAATCGATCACCGGTTTGCCGTGGCTGGGGGCTTCCGCCACGGCCACATCCCGGGGGATGACCGTGTCGAAGACGATCTGGCCGAAAAACTCGCGCACCTCCTGCTCCACTTCCATGGTCAATTCCAGGCGGTGGTCGTACATGGTCAGCACGATCCCGCCGAACTGGAGCCGCCCCGGGTAGGACTCCATCACCTCGCGGATCACTTCGATCATTTGGGCCAGCCCCTCCATGGCGAAGTACTCGCACTGGATCGGCATGAGCACTTCGGTGGAGCTGGCCAAGGCGGTACGGGTGAGTCGGCCCAGCGAAGGGGGGCAATCCACCAGGACGAAGTCGTAGCCGGCCAACCCGCCGGAGAGCTGGTGCCGCAGCCGTTCGGCCTGGTTCCGGTCGGCCCGAGCCAGCAGGTCCACGTCCCGGAAACTGCGGCTGCCGGGCAGTAGGTCGAGGCGAGGGATCCTGGTGCGGCAGATGGAAGCGCCCAGGGGTTGGCCAGCCACCAGCGGATGCTGAGCCGTGGGCTGGTGGCCCAGGCCCGAGGTGGCGTTGCACTGGGGGTCCAGGTCCACCACCAGCGTCTGTTGGCCGGCGACGGCCAGGGCGGCGGCCAGGTTGATGGCCGTCGTGGTCTTGCCCACCCCGCCTTTCTGATTGGCCACACACAGCGTCCGGCCCACCGCAAGCCTCCTTGCCCACCAGCGTCCCTCCGTCCTGAGGTGGGCGGATTCTAGCAGGGGCCTGCGGGCCGTGAAAATGCCAATTGCCCCGATTGCCCAGGCCGAAGCGCGAAGCGATGCCTTCCGGGCCCGGACATCGTCAACACCTCGCCATATGACCGGGCCGATCGCCCAGTTTCACGTGAAACCCGCCCTTTTCGCCTCCTACCTGGTTTGTGTCGATGAAGGCACCGGCCAGGACAAAGCACTTTGCCGGACCGTCGGACCCGCTGCACGCCCGTTTCACGTGAAACTGGGGAAGACCGCCAAAAGCGACAAAAGCCGTCTGTCCCGGCCGCTGCGGCATGTCACGGCCTACTCCAACGGATTGATCACCAGCCCGCTGAGTAGTTTGGGGTAGAAGAAGGTGGCTTTCGACGGGAGGCGTTCGCCCACCAGACTGATGCTGCGAATATGCTCGACGGTGGGCGGCAGCACCAGGGCGGCCAGAGTGAACTCGTCGTCGTCCAGGTCCGCCATCAGGTCCTCGATCCAATGGACGAAGCGAGGCTTGGGCGGCTGGGGCGTTTCCAGCAGCGTTTCGATGACCAGCCGATGCAGGACACTCACCCCCAACTGGTGCCATTCCGGGTTGTGGTCCGCAGCGACTTCCGCCATCTTCGACCTGCCGGCTTCGGTCAGCTGGGCGATGATCCACCGCCGGTCGGCGCGGGTGTAGAAGCCCATGGCCGTCTGGTCACCCGCCGTCTGCATATCCTCCCAAACCTCGGGCGCCGCTTCCGGCCCCTGGCCTGCCGGCCGCGTTGTGAACAGTTCCCCGAGCCGTTCGATCAATTGTTCGCTGGATATCGGCGGCAGGCCGCGGAAGAGCCGGTGGCTGGGCAGGATCAACAGCCCCGGATCCTCCATGGCCGCGAAATGCATGAGCACGAAATTGGCCGGGTGCTCGGGGGAAAGGCAACCGCTGTCGAAAACCTGTTCGCGATACCTGCACGCCGTCTCATAGCGGTGATGGCCATCGGCAATGAACACCGGCTGGGGGCCCACCGCTGCGGCCAGCGAGGCGATCAGGTCAATGTCGGTCACCGGCCACAAACGGTGTCGGATCCCCAGGTGGTCGATGGCCTCCAGGGGCGGACGGCCCGCGATGGCCTGGTCCAGAAGCGATCGCGCTTTTCCCTCGGGATCCGGGAAGATACCGAAAACCGGGCTCAGGTTCGCCTGGCACAAGGCGGTGAGCATGAGCCGATCGATCTTCGGCTCGGACATGGTGTGTTCGTGGGGAAACACGCGACCCGAGCCGAAGGGTTCAATGCGCATGCGAGCCATGAAGCCGCCCCGCGTGTAGCTGCGACCTTCGTGGGTGAACTCCTGGTAGTAGACGTAGATCGCCGGATCCGCTTCGACGAAAAGGACCCCTTCGGACTGCCAGTTCCTCAAGAACCGCTTGGCCCGCGTATAGCGGTTGTTCACTTCGTCATCCCCCGGTTCCATGCGGTTGAGGATCAGCCGCACGACGTTGCACGGATGACGCTTGTAGAGCTCCTCCTGCAACTCGGGTGAGATCACATCATAGGGCGGGGCCACCACGTCGCTCAGCGAACCCACGTGGCCCAGGTTGTAGCGTATGCCGCGAAAGGCTTGGATTTCTGGCATCTGGCTTCCTGCTGGCGAACAAACCCAAAAGGCAAGCTCCCGTTGACCTCGGGCGGCCACACGCCGGCCGTCAGCACGGTAGACCCAGAGGCGGCCGGCGGCACGCGTTCGGCCGTCTCGTCGGTCGCGTTCAGTAGCGGTAATAGTCCGGCTTGAAGGGACCGTCCATGGGCACGCCGATATACTCGGCCTGCTTGGGCGTCAGCCTGGTGAGCTTGGCGCCCAGGTGTTCCAGGTGCAGGCGGGCCACCTCTTCGTCCAGTTCCTTGGGCAACACGTGCACCCCCAACGGGTACTTGTTCGGTTCGGTCCAAAGGGCCATCTGGGCCAGCACCTGATTCGTGAAGGAGTTGGACATCACGAAAGACGGATGGCCGGTGGCGCAGCCCAGGTTCACCAGGCGACCTTCGGCCAGGAGGATGATCGAGTGGCCATCGGGGAAGGTGTAGCGGTCCACCTGCGGTTTGATCGGAGTGCGCCGGATGCCGGGCCAAGCGTTCAGGGCATCCACTTGGATCTCGTTGTCGAAATGCCCGATGTTGCAGACGATGGCATTGTCCTTCATCTTGGACATGTGCTCGGCCGTGATCACGTCGCAGTTGCCCGTGGCGGTGACGTAGATGTCGGCATGGGGCAGGGCGTCTTCCACGGTGGTCACTCTGTAGCCGGCCATGGCCGCCTGCAGGGCACAGATCGGATCGATCTCGGAGACCCATACCTGGGCCTTCTGACCGGCCAGTGATTCGGCCGACCCCTTGCCCACGTCGCCGAAGCCGCATACCAGCGCGATCTTGCCGGCGATCATGACGTCCGTAGCCCGGTTCAGGCCGTCGATGAGCGAATGGCGGCAGCCGTAGATATTGTCGAATTTGCTCTTGGTGACCGAATCGTTCACGTTGATGGCCGGCACCAACAGCTCGCCCCTCTCCTTCATCTGATAGAGACGGTGCACCCCCGTTGTGGTCTCCTCGGACACGCCGCGCCACCGGCCCACCAGCCGGTGGAAAAACTGTGGATCCTCCGCCTGGGTCCGCTTCAGCAGGCGGTTGACGATGGCCAATTCCTTGTTGTCGGTCGGCTCATCCAGCAGCCCAGGGTTCTCCTCAGCGTAGTAGCCGCGGTGGATCAAAAGGGTGGCGTCACCGCCGTCGTCGACCACCAGGTGGGGGCCGCCGTCGTCGGGCCACGTCATGGCCAACTTGGTGAACTCCCAATACTCCTCCAGCGATTCACCCTTGTAAGCAAACACCGGAGTGCCCGTGGCCGCGATGGCCGCTGCCGCGTGATCCTGAGTGGAGAAGATGTTGCACGATGCCCAACGCACATCGGCCCCCAACTGCTTGAGCGTCTCGATCAACACGGCCGTCTGCACGGTCATGTGCAGTGAACCCATGATCCGCGCCCCCGCCAGCGGGCTGCGCGGACCGTACTTCCGGCGCACCGCCATCAGCCCCGGCATCTCATGTTCGGCCAATTCGATCTCGCGGCGGCCCCATTCGGCCAAAGAAAGGTCAGCCACTTTGTAGGACAGTCTGGTTTGAACCTGCGGCACGAAGGCGCCCTTTCTGCTCGGTCTGGATTACACGTCCCAGGCTCTATGATACGTCGCGCCCGAGAGACCTGGCAAGACGACACCCAAAAAACAATCCCCTCACCGCTCACCATCCCCCTGCAACTCGGCCAAGGCCTGCCGGGCGCGGCGTACGAAAAGCTCCACACGCCTGCGGTCCTTCCGGCCCGCTGGGCCTTCCACACCGCTGGCCGTATCCACCGCCCGAGGGCGAACGGCTCGGATCGCCTCGGCCACGTTGTCCGGGTCAAGGCCGCCGGCCAACACCAGCGGCGGGTGCCACGGGGCAAGTGGATAGGCCGCCGCAGCCGGCCAGTCGGCCCTTTGTCCAGTGCCGCCGTACGCACCCGGATGGTAGGCGTCCACCAGCACCATAGCCGGTACGGCGCCCAGCTGGCGGCAACGCTCCAGATACTCGGCCGCCGCCCCCAGCCCCGACTGACTCAGCCGGAAGGCACGGATCACGGGGATCGTGCCCAGCTGCGCCAACATCTCCGGAGGCTCGTCCCCATGAAGCTGGACTGCATCCAACGGTACGCAGCCCACGGCGTCGAGGATCTGTTCGGCTGAAGCGTTCACGAACACGCCGACTTTCCGAACGCCCGGAGCCAACCGGCGAGCGATCTGCACGGCCGCCTCCAGCGAAACGAAACGGCGACTGCGAGGATAGAAGTTCAGGCCCACCGCGTCAGCCCCTATATCGGATACCATCCGACCGTCCTCGCGAGTGGTTATCCCGCATATCTTCACGCTGAACACGCCGATCTCCCGAAAAACGCTGCCGTCCAGCCCCCCGCACTCGGCTATCCTGCCGCAAGCTCCAGCCGGCTGCAACCCAGCCCTCAAGCTGTACTTGCCCGTCGGCCGATCTCGAATCATGGGTTCTTGCTGCGCCGAGCAGCCCGGCGGCCGACCGGGCCACCAAGGCCGATCTCGAGCAGGCCGGCCGCCCCGCTACGGCTGGGTCGCGCGGGCCCAGGACCAGACCTTCGGACGCACAATTCTCCATTTTCCGGCAGGGAAGCCAACAAGGTGCTCCATGTCGCCCTATCAGCTACCAACGATCAAAGACGCCCGGCACTGCTGGATGTGGATCGCACTGTGCGTAATCGCCTTCCTGCTGACCGCTTTGGCGGTCCATCAACTAGGGTCATCCATACGATCCGGGGAAAGAATCTACCGGGCTACCGCTATCGTTGAGCAATGTTCCGCCGGAGTAGTCGCCGATGCCGCCGCCGGATCCGAGCAGGCCGGTCTGCCATCGGCTCCGAGCATCAAGAGCCAGCTGCTCGGCGAGCAAACGTTGCGCGGCGTGCTGGGCGGTCTGGCCTGGGCGCAGCGCCAGAGCCAGACAGCCAACGAAGCGTTGATCGCCCGGGTCAAGAGGAGTGTGGACGTGCAGACGTCCCGGCCATCGGCTTCCTGCATGCGGGTTGCGATCAGCTACACCAGCGCCGACCGGACCGAGGCGGTCGAGGTGGTCAACGCCTTGGCGCGGCACTACGCCGAGCTGCACCACACGAGGCGCGAGGCCATCGCTCGGCAGCGGCACCATGAAGCCAGAGTGGCCGCCGGGGCTGCGCGCTGCGAGCTGGAGAAGGCCGAAGCACGGCTCCAGGCTTTCTTGGAACGGCAGATCCGGCGCCAGCAACAGGCCGGTCCGTCGAAGCCCGGCGCGGCTACCGCCGCCCAGCAGCAGCCTCCGCCCTCGGGCAGCCCGCGCGTAC
>DQVB01000519.1 GCA_015661985.1 Planctomycetota bacterium
GCCGGCGGGCGGGCCGGGCTGCCGCCGATGGGGCCAGTGGCGCCGCGGGACGGTCTTACCTGATGCGCATCGCCCGCCGGGCGATGGCCTGTCTGTTCGAGGTGTGTGTCAACGTGGGCCAGTACGAGGGGGATATGGGAGCAGCCCTCGACGCACTGGACTTGATCGAGTCATTGGAGGACCAGCTCTCGGTGTTCCGCCCCACCAGCCAACTGAATCGAATCAATCGCGGCGCCGCGGGCGGCCCAGTACAGGTGGACCCGGAACTGTTGCACCTGTTGCAGTTGGCCCTGGAAATCTCCCAGCGGACCGGCGGGGCTTTCGATATCACGGCCACGCCCCTGTGGCGGGCGTGGGGTTTTGCGCGGCGGGCAGGACGGGTGCCGAACCAGTCCGAACTGGCCGAAGCCCTCCAGCATGTGGGCAGCCGCTGGGTGCGGCTGAACGATCCGCCCGGGACAGTACGGTTCCTCAAGCCGGGGATCGAACTCAGCCTGGGCAGCATCGGCAAAGGGTACGCTTTGGACCGGGCCGCGGAAGTGCTCGCGGAGGCGGGGATCGGTGATTTTCTCGTCCACAGCGGCCAGAGCAGCATCCTGGCCCGCGGTTCGCGCATGGGGCGCCACACGACGAACGGGTCAGGCTGGCCGGTCGGGTTGCCCGACCCACGGCGCCGCGGCGCCCGGTTGGGCGAAATCACCCTCTACAATCGCGCGCTGGCCACTTCCAGCTCCGCGTTCCAGTCCTTTCGCCATCAGGGCAAACGGTACGGCCACGTGCTGGATCCGCGTACCGGCTGGCCCGCCGAAGGGGTGCTCTCGGCCACCGCCATCGCTCCGACCGCCGCGATGGCCGATGCCTTGGCCACAGCCTTTTACGTCATGGGGCCTGAGGCCGTGGAGGACTACTGCCAACACCACGCAGAAGTGGGCGCCGTGCTCGTATGCCCTCTTGCCCGCGGTGCGGGCAGCCGGGTGCTCGCGTTCGGCATCGATCCCGGCCAGCTGCGATGGTTCGATCAAAACGCCGGGAGTTGAAGAAATCCCGAAAAGTGATCCCCAACGTCGGAGAAAGGAAACGTGGGATGGGCATTCTTGCCCGTCAATCATGGGCTCGCCCGGCGAAGCCGGCTCGTGCGGCAAAACGCACATTCTGTGACATCTACGATACCCAGGTTATTGCGCGTTTTGCCCCACTTGTGACGGACAGGAATGTCCATCCTGCCCTGCCGATTTGCAACGCTGGGGTGAGGTCTGTGCCGGCGACGCGGGGCGCTGGCCGATAGCGCCGTTGGATTGCGGCCCGAGGGCCGCCTTGGGAGAATCTTACCTTTGAGGCTCAGGCAGATCTTCCGATTTGTACAACTCTTGACCGCGATCTTTGGAGGAAAGCAGCCATGAAAAGTTGCCTGTTTGGTGTGCTGGTGGGGCAGCTGTTGTGGGTGGTGGGCAGTTGCCTGGGGGCACGGGCCCCCGAGGTCACTGATCCGGCGGTGGCGGCGCAGGACCCGGACTTTCACATCCAGGGCGAATACTTGGGCGAGGGCGTTTTGCCTGACGGGAGCCAAGCCCAGCTGGGGGCGCAGGTGATCGCTTTGGGGCATGGCAAGTTCCACGTCGTTTTCTACAAGGGCGGCCTGCCAGGTAAAGGCTGGAAGCGAGGCGACGCGAAGATGGAGGCCGAGGCGGAACGCACGGACCAGGGCACCACGATCACCGGGAAGAACCTGAAGGGAACGATCAACGAAGGGACCATGATCGTCACCGACGAGGGAGGTCAGGCGCGGGTCGAGCTACGCAAGATCCAGCGCACCAGCCCGACACTGGGCGCCAAGCCGCCGGCCGGGGCGCGGGTCATCTTCGACGGGTCCAGCGTAGAGGGCCTGGAAGGCGGCCGTTTGAGCAAAGAAGGAAACCTGATCGCCGGAACGACGACCAAAGAAACGTTCGGCGCCCGAGGCTACCAGCTCCACCTGGAATTTCGCCTGTCGTGGATGCCGGAAGCCCGCGGCCAAGCCCGGTCGAACAGTGGCGTCTACGTGCACGACTGTTACGAGATCCAGGTGCTCGATTCCTTTGGGCTGGAAGGCCGTGACAACGAGTGCGGCGGCATCTACCGTATCAAGGCCCCCGATGTCAATATGTGCCTGCCCCCCATGGCCTGGCAAACCTACGACATCGACTTCACGGCGCCGCAGTACGACGACCAAGGCAACAAGGTGGCCAACGCGCGGATCACCGTGCGTCACAATGGCCAGGTGATTCACAACGACTTGGAACTGCCCCGGGGAACACCGGGTCGCCAGGAGGAGGGGCCGGGGCCGCGCCCGCTCTACCTCCAGGGCCATGGCTGCCACGTGCACTACCGCAACATCTGGCTCGTGGAAAAATAGACTCGCCGCTGTTGTGCACCCGTCCGGCTATGACACTGGTTGGACGGTGCCACGTCGGTGGCTCTCTCTTGCCTTCACGGAAAGGGATGATGTTGTGCTGGCTGCAAGACAGTGCTCGGTTTGTTGGTCGCGTTCTCGGCGGGCAGGCCAGCCCTTGGGGCTGAAGCCTCAGGCGAAACGTGGTATCGAACGGAAGCCGAGGCGACGGCGGCCGGCAAGGGGCTGGGCATCGGCTCGGCACGGCTCAAAGGACCGGCCGCGTGGTGCATCTCTCCCGACCGGCCAAACGGCCTGTCCGGTTGCGATGGGCGGACCCCCAGTTTGATACGCGATCCACCTCCTGCTACGTGCAGCTCATGCAGGACCACGGCGAAGAGGCAATCGCCGGCCCAGTTTGGGTGAACTGGGTGAACTGGCCCTGGCCGGCTTCCCCCGGCCTGATCGTTTCGCTGAAAAGCACCCGCAGCCCCTGCCCTATGACAATACTGCTCTCAGGCTCGCAGCGCCAGCCAGGTCCTGGGTTGGGCCGCCGTTGGTGTGTCACTTTCGGCGCTTTGTGATCCCGTTTTGCGGAACGGAAGGACTGCCATGCGATCTTACATCGTCAACCGCGAAGAGTGCGTGCGGATGAAGCCTTTTCCGGGGATCGAAATGTGTGCCTTCGAGGCTGAAAAGATGACGGTGTCCATCGTGGAAATGGAACCAGGGGCGGTCATCGAAGAGCACCAGCATCCCCATGAACAGGTGGGATACATGGTTGAGGGGTGGGCGGAGTTTGTCATCGACGGCCAATCGTACCGGGTGGAAGCGGGCCAGATGTGGCGGCTTCCCGGCGGGGTGCGACACAAGGTGATCGCCGGGGACTGCCGCGTACGCGCCGTCGACGTCTTTTACCCCGTGCGCGAAGACATGCGCGGCCAGTGGGAAGCGTCCTGACAGCCGGCCTGGTGGGCTGAAACCGCGAGAGGCACCGTGCCCTGGGGGTTCGAATCTATCCCGAAATGAACGTCCCGAAATGAAAATCCCGAAATGAAAACGGATACCTTCGGTGGCACGTCGTGGCACGGTCGGGAGACGGGGACAACCTCATCTCGGGATAGGCTCTTGACCCTTTGCGCGTTCGCCACGGTTTGGTCATAGGGATTTGGCCATGGGTCATTCCCGGACGCTGGCCAACCATGCGTGGTTTCGGCTTGTTCGGGTTACGGCGTCCTGCTGGTGGCCAGGTCGTAGCTGGTCATCGGCGCCTGGTAATAGCCCATGGCCGCCACGACGACATCCATCCGATACAGCGGGTCCTGCATCAGGCACACGCGCCGGTCGCGGGCCGGGATGGTGGTCGTGTAGATCCGCAGCTGGCCCCGCACGCTGGTGATGATCTCCTCGCGCCAATCGCCCACCACATCGGCGATGGCCGCCACATGGCCCTGGATACTCACATGCGCTCCGCCGCGGTAGTCTTGCACACGGCCGTCCAGAATAAGCTCGCGCTGCGGGTCGGCATCCCAGTGGACCACCAGCGCGCCGAACCCACCCAGGTTCTCCTCGCTGATCACTTCTCCCCGGCAGGTGCGCAGCTTCGACCAGGCGTAACGCTTCTCCGAATCGGTGTCGGCAGAGTAGCATTCGCTGCCGCGGTAACGAGGATCGATGTCGCTGCACATGCCCCGCGAATGTACGTGCCGGGTGAAGCCCTCGTGGCCCCAGAGGATCTTGCCCGTGGCCGCATCGACCAGGCACATGCCGTTGCGCTGCCGTTGGCGAGTCTCCATGCCGTAGTAGATTTCCAGCCCGGGGCGGTCGGGATCGATATCGCCCACGTAGCAGTGGTCCGGATGCCCCAACCCGGTGGACCACAGGGCTTTGCCGTTGTGGTCGACCACCGAAGAGCCGAGAACCACCTCATCGCGGCCGTCGCCGTCCACGTCGGCCGCGTGCATCCAGTGGGCGCCTTGGCCCCAGTAGCTGCGAGGCAGATCCGTGTTGTCCCACCGCCACACTTCGCGCAGGCGGCGGCCGTCGAACGTGTAGGCCACCAGCTTCATGATGTTATACGTGCCCCGTTCGACCACCAAGTGCGGGCGTCGGCCGTCCAAATAGGCCACACAGAGCTGGTTGCGCGAGGCATAGTTGTATCCCCGCTCGCCGTCGAAGCCTTCGCGCGACGGCCAATCCACCCGCGTGATCACCCGGCCTGTGGTACCTTCCAGGAGACTCAGGTACTCTGGCCCGCTCCTCACGCGCCCGTCCGGGTCGCGCGGGTCGCCTTCGCCCGTCTTGGCCGCCACCTCGGCCCGGCCGTCCCCGTCCAGGTCGTAGACCACGTAGGGTGAATACCAGATGCCGCGCTCGATGGCCCAGCCCAGATCGTACCGCCACAGGAACCGGCCGTCGTGGTCGTAGGCCTCCAGCTTGTAGGTGCCGGGGCTCGGTTTCCAATACCGGACGTACGGATCGATGTTCTCGTTGGGTTGCTTGATCACGAAATCGTAACGGCCGTCGCCGTCCAGGTCAGCGATGCCCGCCTTCTGGAACGTGTAATCGCCGGCAAGTTCGATGCGCAGGTACGGCTGGCTCGGGCGGCCGCCCACAGCCTCCGCGGCTCGGCTCGGTTCCCCTTCGCGGCCGTCGATCACCGCGCGGACGTACCATCGGCATGCGGTACCGGCCGGAGCCGAAGTGTCCGTGAAATCCGTGGTCCGGGAAACCGGCTCTTCAGTCAGCCTCACCGGCTTGCCCTGGCCAGCCTCGCGGTACACGTTGAAGCCCACCCCCGGTGGGTCCGTCTCCAGGAGCCGCCAGCCGAGATAGACCGAACCGTCAGCCAGCGGCCGGGCAATCAGCCCCCGACCCAACCGCTCTTTCATCCGCCCGCCGGTCGCCCCTTCTTCGGCCGCCTTGCAGAACGTCATCCCACAGCAGACCGCCACTGCCAACAGTACCGCTCGATCAACAATTCTCATCCACATCGCTTCGTGCTCCTCGTGAAGGGTCTGGCCATTGCCCGGCCAACATCCAACGAACAGCCAGTATACCCCGCGCCGGGCCCACCAGCCATCAACCCGACAGGGTGACGGCAATCAGCTTCGCACGCGGAAGCGGCGCACGGCGACCTTTTCCCGGCCCTGGTGCTCCGCCTCGATGCGAATTTCGTGCCCGTCGCCTGTGGGCCGAGTGCCGCAGCTGAAAGTGCCATCCGACCGCACGGTCACCGTGCGGCCATTGACTTTGACTGCCGCCCCGGGTTCGGTCACCCCGCGCAGTTCAACCAGGATCGGGCCCTCGATAAGGGTGGAACCCTCGGGCGGTTCGGTCTGAACGATCAGCAGCGGTGGCTCGTCCAAAGCGGCGATCTCGTCGGCAATCGCAGCCCGGGTCGCCATGATCGCGGCCGAATCAAAGCGGATCGCCGCGATCGCCGGCACCACGCGTCGGCAGAGTTCCATGGCCCGGCGGCGCGGGTCGAGCCAATCGGCGGTCTTGCCGAGCCGCTTCTTCACTGCGGCCGTCCTGGTGGCCAACAGATGCAGATATTCGAAGTCCTCCAGGCTTTCGCGCTGGATCTCCCAGCGGATCGAATTCAGCGGGCCCTTCGAGCCGGGGTACACGACATGGGTGTCGCCCGGGGGAAGCCGGTCGGTGGGTGTCCCGAAAGGCTGATCGCGCCAGTGGTTCCAGCCCCAATGGAGATAGCCTTTCAAGTCGGCGGCAAAGTTGATCCAATGCAGCACGCGCACACAGGCGGTTGGATAGTCGAGAAACCGGTTCGGGTAGACGTTGCCATAGGGGTGGCAGCAGATGTAATACCAGAACTCGCCGTCGGTCCGCCGCGCTTGGTAGGCGTCTCGCCAGCGATCGAAATGCGAGAGCTTTGGCACCCAGACTTCCAGCGCGCCGGAGAAGTCCGTCCCTTCGATGGCGTCGATCCGCCGCAGCTTGGGCGCCCAGCGCCCGACGGCCGCCGAGGCCTCGCGCCACGACTCGACGTTGTGGATCGACGGCTCGTCGGCCACGTGGACCATGGCTTTTTCCAGCCAACCGCGTTGGGCCAGGTGACGCTGGAGGTCGGCCAACAGCGCGGCCAAACCCCTTTCGGGCTCGAGCGTCACGCGCTGGCCGTTCCCGCGCTCGGTCGCCGTCACACCGCGCAGCACGATCTGGCTGCCGCCCCAACCTTGCGGCCCGAAATGGCCCACGTGGCCCAACTCGATCCGGTCCGCTGCTCCGGCGCGCTCGAACAGCTCCACGAAATGATCGAATCGCGTGTAATCGAACGACAACCTGCCCTCCGGCTCCACCGTCACCTCGATGAGCGTCCACGGCACCAGCACCACGTTCTGGCGATGGGCCGCCATGTTCCGGGCGTATCGCTCCAGGATCGTCCAGAACTCCTCCGACCAAAGCTTCACACCGTGGGCTTTGGCGATGTTGGCAGCGCTGAACCAGTTCGTGACAAACACATGACGCTCACCGGGCAGCACCGTCGGATCGACCGTCAACTCGATGGGAACCGCCTTGCGGCTCCCACCGGCCATCACAATCACCCGTCCTTCGTACCGGCCCGGCCGGGCGCCCCTCGGAACATGAACCGTGATCCAGACCGGCTGGGTCGAATCCGCTGCGATATCGATCGAACGCTCTTCCAACAGCGGATCGGGAACCTCGCACGGCGCCGGGCGCAGCTGGAGCCGTTCGGATCGCGGTGTGTTCTTCGTGAGCGGAATGAATCCGACGAAGTTCCACGCCATCCGATCCAGGCCGATCGTAGCCCGGCCGTCCGCCTGCCGCAACGGCTCGAGTTCCACGCGGACGCCCGTCAGCGGGCTTGAGCTCCGGATGGCGATCTGCCCCGGCTCATACTCGTTGCGCATCGCACGGATGGCAATTCGGCCAGACGTTTCCGGCGGTAGTGTATCGCGAAACACCTTGTGGTGTACGTCCACGGCCCAGACGTCCCACTGGCCAGCCAAGCCGGCCGACGGGACCCAAACGCCGAGCGTCAACACCAGGATACACAGGCCGAGGTCGATCATCCTCTTTCGCGCCATAACAAGAGCCTCCTCGCCACCAACCCGATCGCCACATCGCCGGTTGCTGTCGTTCTGGATCGCACCCTTGTCGGTCAGGCTGTGGCTGACACCAATCTGCCTTCACCCCAACGTTGCAAACCGGGATTGTAGGATGGACATTCCTGCCCGTCGTAGACGGGGCCCGACGCGTAAGAGAGGGCCGTCGCCAGA
>DQVB01000021.1 GCA_015661985.1 Planctomycetota bacterium
AAGACGATCATCATCGTCACCCACGAATCGGACGTGGCTGCCCGCACCAAGCGGATCGTGCGGTTGTTGGATGGCCGGATTCAATCGGACGAGCGGATCAAGAAGCGTCAGCCGGCCCCAGCCTGAACCGGCCGACGTGGCCCGGACCAGGCTGCACGAATGGCCGGCTTGAGGAAAAAACCTCCCTGAACTGAAAGAACTCTCCACGCACCATGTGGTTGCTTCGTACCTGGCAGTTGGGCGTGAAAAGCCTGATGCTGCATCCCCTGCGATCGTTGTTGACCGTGCTGGGGATTTTTATCGGCGTGGCCAGTGTGATTTGGCTTTTGGCCATCGGCGAAGGGATCAGCCGCAAGGCCCAGGAGCAGATCGAAGGCCTGGGGGCGGACAACGTCATCGTCCGCTCGATCAAACCGCCAAGCGAAGTGACGGAACAAACGACCAGCCGTGTGCTGAGCTACGGGATCACCCGGGAGGATTTCCAGCGGCTTACGGAGACCGTGCCCACGATCGTCCGGGCCCTGCCGATACGCGAAATGCGGCGGCGGTTCCAGAGGGGACGCCACATGGTGGACGGCCGCCTGGTGGGATGCACGCCTGAGTACGCTGAAATCACGCGGCTGGAGGTGGACCGCGGCCACTTCCTCACCGACGAGGAGCTGCGAAAAAAACAGAACCATTGCGTGCTTGCCGCCGAGGTGGCCCAGCGGCTCTTCCCGCTGGAGAACCCCATCGGCCAGGCCGTCCGTGTGGAAAACGATTTCTACAAAGTCATAGGCGTGATGAAGCCGCGCATGCCCACCGCCGGGATCGGTGGATCGTTGGCCGCCCAGGACTTCTCCAACGACGTCTACGTCCCTATCACCACGCTGTGGAGCCGCATTGGCGACCTGGTGATCACCCGGCGCAGCGGTTCGTTCCAAATGGAGGAGATCGAACTGACCCAAGTGACCTTGCGGATCGGTTCAATCGACAACGTCCTGGAAACCGCTGACCTGATCGAGGCCACTTTGGCCAGATACCACCGCCACAAGGACTACGGGATCACGGTGCCCTTAGAGCTGCTCGAACAAGCCAAGACCACGCGGATGATGTTCATCGTCTTCATGGGCATGATCGCAGCCATCTCGCTGGTGGTCGGCGGGATCGGCATCATGAACATCATGCTGGCCACGGTCACCGAACGGACCCGCGAGATCGGCATCCGCCGCGCGTTGGGGGCCAAGCGGCGTGACATCACCCGCCAGTTTCTGGTGGAAACCATCTCGCTGTCCTTCCTGGGTGGCCTGACCGGGGTCTTCGGGGGTCTCCTCTGCCGTCCCGTAACCGTCTGGTTCCGCGACCGGCTGGGCGAGATGTTCCCGCGCACGATGGAGCAGCTACCTGATGTGATCAAGACCGTCGAGCCGGTGATCGTGCCCTGGTCGATCCCGCTGGCCGTGGGCATCGCCGTGACGATCGGCATCATTTTCGGCCTCTACCCGGCCCGCCGCGCCGCGGCGATGGACCCCATCGAAGCGTTGCGGCACGAATGATAGGGGGACCACTCCCGTCCCGTTGGGCGCCGCGGTTTGGACGGGACCACTCTGCGATTCGGATGTAAACACCGCGCGACAGAGCCCCGGGCCGCGTAGCTTGGCTTTCTGAGCCGAGTTTGGCCCTTCGGCTCGTTTTCCCTTCCCGGCTCGGAGGAGGCAAGCTAGTTTGAAATGCTCGCCGGGGTGGGGTCTGCCCGAGCCATCCCCTTTCCGGCGGCCTGTTAGACCCCGCCGTTGCGGCTGAATCAAAGAGGGCCACTCTTGCCGCTGGGCGGATCGCATTTCCTTTGCCGCTGTCGCAGCACCGGGTTCGGGAGCGGGGGCAGGCTGGCATTTGCGCACTGAAAATGATTTGCGCTTGTCCGAATCCGGGAGGCTGACTATACTGAATGGTTCGGTTCTTCGCCCCCACCTTTGGTGTATTCGGCCGGCCGTCTCGGCCGGAGTGTCATGCGATTTTCCCTGATTGACCGAATCGACGAGCTGGAGCTTGGCAAGCGGATCGTGGCCGTCAAGAGCCTGTCGATGGCCGAAGAGTACTTGGCCGACCATTTCCCCGGTTTCCCTGTGATGCCCGGCGTCCTGATGCTGGAGGCGATGACCCAGGCTGGGGCGTGGCTGGTGCGGGCCAGTGAGGATTTTGCCCACAGTGTGGTCGTGCTCAGGGAGGCCAAGAACGTGAAATACGGGCAGTTCGTGGAACCTGGGAAAACCCTTGTGGTTTCCGCCCAAATCGTAGGCCAAACCGACGGCCTCACCACCCTGAAGGCTTCGGGGACCGTGGACGAGTGCGCCACAGTGGGGGCGCGGCTGGTACTTGAGAGGTACAATCTAGCGGACCGCGACCCCACCCAGGCCTCGACCGACGCGCTGCTGAAGCAACAGCTGCGGGAACTGTTTGCTCTGCTTTGGCGGCCGCAGCAGACGACGGACCAAGTTGCCCGATGAGCCGGTCTGCTGGCTCGGACTCCCCACGTTGTGCTTTGGCCGGCGAAGGCCCGCTGGGCTGCCCGGGGGGCGCCGCTGCGGTGGGGGCGCATGTGGCCGGAAGGTGGGCGAACAGGGGTTGGGCCGATTTCGGGGCGGGGCGGCCGAGGTCGGCCGGCAACGGCAAGCTGAGGAGCTTCGCCTCCTTGTCTTGGGCGCTGGGCCGTTAGAATAAGGATCTTTGGATTCTGTGGTGGACAAGATTTGCCGTCTTGTCCGGCTCCGCACGAGAGCATGAGAGGAGAGTGACGGATGGACTTTCAAGGCAGGACAGCCATCGTAACGGGGGCTGCCCGGGGGATCGGGTTCGAGATCGCTCGCCGCCTGGCCCAGGGCGGCGCCACGGTGGTGTTGGTGGACGTAGCGGAAGAGGCCTTGGCCGAGGCGGCAAAAGGGCTGGGGGCGGACCCGGACCGGGTGCTCAGCTTCGTTGTGGACGTCACAGACGAGGAGGCCGTTGAGCGGCTTGTGGACGCGGTGGTCGAGAAGACCGGGCGGCTTGATATCCTGGTCAACAACGCCGGCATCACCCGGGACGACTTGTTGTTGCGGATGACCCAGGAGCAGTGGGACGCGGTGATGGCGGTCAATTTGAAGGGTACATTCCTGATGACCAAACATGCCTGCCGGCCAATGCTGCGGCAGCGGAGCGGTCGGATCGTGAATTTGGCCAGCGTTTCCGGGCTGGTGGGCAATCCCGGCCAGGCCAACTATTCGGCGTCGAAGGCCGGCGTGGTGGGCTTCACCAAGACGGTGGCTCGTGAGTTGGCCGGCAAGAAGATCTGCTGTAACGCGGTTGCTCCCGGGTTCATCGATACGGAGATGACCCGGGTATTGCCGGAGAAGGCCAAACAGCGTGCTTTGGGCGCAATCCCTTTGGGGCGGATGGGAACGGCGGAGGAGATTGCCGCGGCAGTCTGTTTTCTTGCCAGCGACGATGCGTCTTACATCACCGGCCAGGTGCTCGCCGTGGATGGCGGGATGGCCACTTGAGCTGGCCGGCAGGTTCGGGGTGTGGGGTGGCAAGTGGGGCCTGTGGGCCTGTTTCGGTGCCTGGCGGACTTCCAGTTGACCGATAAACAGGTTGAGGGCACGGGGCTTTCCAGAAGATGTAGCGGTTACGTAAGCTAGTGGTCTTGGAGGTTTCACACGATGCCGACGAAAGAGGAGATCTTTGAAAAGATCCGCGAGGCGCTGGTCGAGGCCCTCGGCGTCGACGAGGAGGAAGTGACTCCCGAAGCGACGCTGGTGGGGGACTTGGGGGCCGAGTCCATCGATTTTCTCGATATCGTTTTCCGTCTGGAAAAGGCCTTTGACATCAAGATCCCTCGGGGTGAGTTGTTTCCGGAAGACGTGCTCACCAACCCCGAGTACGTCCAGGACGGCCGCGTCACGGAGGCCGGGTTGGCCGAACTGCGCCGCCGGGTGCCGTTTATCGACTTGACGGAGTTCGAGAAGAACCCGGTGGTCCAGGACTTTGCCAACATCCTCACCGTGGCCGACATGTGTCGATTTGTGGAAACGAAGGTGGAGGTGGCGGGCTGAAGCCGGCCCGGCGCCCCCGTGGCGAAGGCTCTGCGATGCGCTGGTTTTGGATCGATCGGTTTTTGGAGTTCCAAAGCGGCAAGTACGCCAAGGCGGTCAAGAACATCAGCCTGGCCGAAGACCATCTCCACGACCATTTCCCCGGTTACCCGGTGATGCCCAATTCCCTGGTCGTGGAGGGATTGGCCCAGACCGGTGGGCTGCTGGTCTGCCAGTACACGGGGTTTCAAGAAAAGGTCATCCTGGCCAAGATCCCCCGCGTCGTGTTTCACTTCGAGGCCCGGCCCGGCGATACGCTGATCTACTCGGCCACCGTAGAGAATGTCACCGAGGACGGGGCGATGGTCAAGGCGACCAGCCGCCTGGGCGATCGCATCCAGGCGGAAATGGAGGTTGTGTTCGCCTATCTGGACGGTCAGTTCCAGGACAAGATGCTGTTTGATCCTGTGGTTTTGCAGCACATGATGCGGATCCTGCGCGTCTACGAGGTGGGCTGCGACGCGGAGGGCAAACCCCTGGGGCTGCCCCCTGCGCTGGCTGTCCCACCTGCCGGCACGTAGCTTTCGTCGGCCCTTCGGTTGGGGGTGCACGGATCCGGACGCTGCGGCACGAGGAATCCAAGGCATGAGACGACGGGTGGTGATTACCGGCATCGGCCTGGTCACGCCGCTGGGCGCCGCGGCGGAAGAAGTCTGGCAGCGCCTGCTGGCCGGCCAGTCCGGCGTGGACTACATCACCCATTTCGACGCCAGCAATTTCCCCACGAAAATCGCCGCCGAAGTGCGCAACTGGGACCTCTCCGACGTGGGGGAAGACCCGGCCGATTGGCAGTCCCAGGGGCGGCACACCCAGTTCGCCATCGGGGCGGCCACCAAGGCGATCCGCGATTCCGGCGTGTTGGACAGCCCCTTGGACCCCGCGCGTTTCGGCGTCTACACGGGAAGCGGTGAGGGCCAGCAGGATTTCGACCGGTTTACCGAAATGATGGTGGCCGGACTTCAAACCGGCCAGCTGGATATCGTCGCCTTCACCCGCAAAGGACTGGAGATCCTCGACCCGGTCCTGGAGATGGAACAGGAGCCGAACATCCCGGCCGCCCATCTGGCCAGCCGGTTCAATGCCCAGGGCCCGAACGTCAACTGCTTGACGGCTTGCGCAGCCAGCAGCCAAGCGGTGGGCGAGGCGACGGAGATCATCCGCCGCGGCGAGGCGGACGTGATGTTGGCCGGCGGCACCCACACCATGATCCATCCCTTTGGGGTGACCGGCTTCAACCTGCTCACCGCCCTCAGCACCCGGAACGACGAACCAGCGAAGGCTTCGCGCCCCTTCGACCGGGACCGCGACGGCTTCGTGTTGGGCGAAGGGGCCGGCATGGTCGTGCTGGAAGAACTTCAGCGCGCCAAGGCTCGGGGGGCCCCTATCTACGGTGAAATCACCGGCTACGGTTCCACGGCCGATGCCTTCCGTATCACCGACACCCATCCCGAAGGCCGCGGCGCTATCAGCTGCATGCGCATGGCGCTGGAAGACGGCCGGGCCAACCTGGATGAAATCGACTACATCAACGCCCACGGCACCAGTACAGCGGTCAACGACCGAGTGGAGACCCTGGCCATCAAACAGGTCTTTGGCCCCCAGGCTTATAAGATCCCCGTCTCCAGCACCAAGAGCATGGTGGGCCACTTGATCGCCGCCGCCGGAGCCAGCGAGCTGATCTACTGCCTGCTGGCCATCCGTGATCAAGTCCTCCCGCCCACGATCAACTACGAAACCCCCGACCCGGACTGCGATCTGGACTACGTGCCCAACACGGCGCGCGAGGCCCGCTGCCACAAGGTGCTCAGCAACAGCTTCGGGTTCGGCGGCCAAAACATCACCCTCCTGGTGGAACGCTTCACCGGCTGATCGACCCCGTCGGCGTTCCCCTTTGGCGGCACGAGAAAAAGCCTCCCCGTCTGCCCAGTCTCCCTGTCTTGCCGAACCGCAGCCGGAAGTTGTCGGTTTTGCGTCCCTGCGGGGACAAATTATTCGGGTCGTTCGGGTGATTTCGTCGATAACGAGAATGATGGATGCGCGGGTTGCTGGGGAGGGTAGTATGTCGGCGACCGCCCCTGCGCGGGGAATCGGTCCCGCGATACGGCTCGTCTCCCCGGCACCAGAGCTGGGAGACGTGTCTGTTCCGTCCCGGTGGCAATGGATTGTGAGGGAGAGTGAGGATGAGGATTCGGACGCTGTGCTTGGCGGGCGCCGTGGCGGGCCTTGTGGGCGGTCTAGCCGCAGCGGTCTACGGAGCTTCCAACGACGGCCCGGCGGTACGCCAGACGGGTATTGTGGTGACGACGGTGGAAGACCAGCAGGCCGCAAGCGCCGCCAGCGGCGGTGTGGGCTTTATGGTCATCGGTGACCAGCAGGAGGCGCCAGCGGCCGATGATCCGGCTTACGCATCGGCCGAAAGCGGTCCCTTCGTCGAAGAGTCGACGGCCGGCTGTGGCGCCTGCGGCGTGACCGGATCCCGTGGCGGCCTCGCCTGTCGTCGGTCCCACAAGTGCGGCGGCCGCTGTGGCGGGTGTGTCTACTGTCCCGGGGAACCGTTGCCCCTGTTCTACTCCAGTACTCTGGACGCCATGGGCATCCGCTTCGGCGGGTGGGTCGACCACGGCGTGAGCGTCGTGGCGAACATGCCGGCGGACCGGTACAACGGCGTGGTGACGTTCAACGACCGGGACGCCGAATACCAGATGAACCAGCTGTGGACGTACCTGGAAAAGGAGATCGACCCGAACCGGTTCTTTGACATCGGCGGACGGGTGGATTTCGTCTACGGCACGGACGCCCGCTTCACCCAGGCCATCGACGGGCTGGAGGCCAATTGGGACCAGGAGGAGCGCTTCTACCAGGTGGCGCTACCCCAATTCTACTTGGACGCCTCCCTGGCCGATTGGACCTTCCGCATAGGACACTTCCTTTCCCCCCTGGGTTACGAAGGGGTACCGGCGGTCGGAAACTTTTTCTATTCCCACGCCTACACACACCAATACGGCGAGCCCTTTACCCATACGGGTTTCCTGTTGATGTGTGATTTCGGCAGGCTTTCCTTCAGCGCCGGCATGCATCGCGGCAACGACCAGTTCGACGACACCGACGGGCTGAACGCCCTCGGCTACCTGGGCACCGTGGGCTGGACCAACGCCGCGGACGACATCAGCGTCAACTTCGGGATCAGCGCCACCGAAGATGGCCCCGGCGTGGAGACGGTGATCTATACCCTGGTGAGCATCTTCGACCTCACCGACCGTTTCACGTGGGTGATCCAACACGATTATGGCTCGACCGCCACGTATGGACGAGGGCGGGCCCGGTGGTACGGCCTGAACCAGTACTTGCTCTATGAAATCAATTGCTGCCTGGCCATGGGCGCCCGGATCGAATGGTTCCGCGACGAAGATGGGACGCGCGTGCGAGGCTTGGGCGATGGCAACCGGGCCGTGGGCCCCTTCATCGGCGATTTCTACGAGATCACCTTCGGTCTCAACTGGCGGCCCCACTCCAACATCATTGTGCGGCCCGAAATACGCTGGGACTGGTTCGACCAGGACGGCCCCGGCGAAGTCCAGCCGTTCGACGCAGGCGACAGTAAGGACCAGTTCCTCTTCGGCTGCGACATGATCGTGTTGTTCTGAGTCGAACAGACGCGCAGCCGCTCAACCGAACTCAGCGCAGAACGCCTCGGGAGCCGTCGGTTCCGGAGGCGTCCTGCTTTATTGGGCATGGTTCATTCTCGCCTCGTCCAGGATCACAGCTGCGCCGGCGGTCGCTTTGTTCGTAGTCCAGCCTTCCGGGGACGGCAAAGGGCACAGGGCGGCCGGCAGACAGGGGCCGGCCCTTTCGCCTGGAGGTGGGCCTATGAACGAACCACACACATACCAGGATCTTGTCCGGCCCCGAGGTTGTTGCCCATTTCTGAAGCACGGCCCTTCTTGTTCGCTCTTCTCGGGGTCGTGGTCCCGATCTCTCCGCTGGTGTGCCTGTGAGGTAACCGTCCGCGGCGCACTGGGACAGCAAGCCCGACAAGGTTTGTGCAACCGGCAGGCTTTCTCATCTGGATCCCCAGGCTTTCCCGTTCGTTCGCATTTTCCCTTTTTTGACGTCAACTCCGGTCATGCCGGTGCCCGATACGACAACAGGCAGGTCAGTTGAGCGGGCGAGCTGTCGCGCGGCCACCTTCAGCCGAGCCGGTTGCCCGGACGGTGGTGGGTGGCGATGGCGCGGCAAGGCCCCGCACTGCAGACGGCTCGCGTCTTCGTATTGGCCCATTGTGCGACATGGGAGTGCCGGAGATGAGCAGCGGGAAATTGGCAATCGGCTTGGCCGCTTGGGGATGGGTGGCCCTCGTGGCGGCATCGGCTGAGGCGCAACAGGAGGTCGTCTCCCCGCCCGGTGGCCCTGCCCCCTATTGGCAGGCGGGGATGGACTTCGACCAGTACCTTCGGTTTGGGCCGGCCGG
>DQVB01000428.1 GCA_015661985.1 Planctomycetota bacterium
ACCCACTGGCCCCGGATGGCCCGCTCCCGGGGCTGCGAGCCGTCCGGGAGGATCCCGGCCGGTCCCGGGTCGCGCCGAACCGTTGCCGGAGATGGACGACTGACACCCGTAGGCCGAAGCACGTTGTTGTCAACCACGCTGGAACGCGGTGCCGAGGTTCTGGCACCCATTTGAGTTGCTCGTTCTGGGCTCTGTTCTCCTGATCGCCCCAATAGTGGGACAGCGCCACTTTTGCATCTCGGCTCTCCGAGCCGAACGGATGTTTCTTTCTCTGATCCGGCTGGGGGTCAGGCGCCAACGGTGGTGCCGTAGCCGTAGCGTTCGATGTAGGCGGCCCAGCGGCGGCGGATGAGCTGGCGTGTGTGGTCCGAGATCTCATAGCGGTTGGGGCGATAGTCGGCTCGTTCAGCCAAATACCGCTCCGCACCAGGCCGGACCCGGTCGAAGGGCCCCAGATCCAACTCCCGGTAGATCCGTTCCAGTTGCGCCGCCGGTTCGGCGACCAACCGTTCGTAGCGGACTTCACACAGATGGCCCGGCGGCACCAGTGGCCGGTCCCGTTCGAACGCCTCGTACATGCGAACGAGGGTCTCGAAGACGAGTTCCTCCAGGCCCTCCTCGCGCGGCACCTGGAAGCCCTGTTGCCGGAAGAGCCGTTTCCACAAGGTCAGCGTGGAGGGAAACAGGACGTAGGGGTCCCGGACGATGTGGATGAACCGCGCGTCGGGCAGGAGGCTGAGCAGCACGCGGAGGCGGGCCGTATGAGGTGGCGACTTCAGCACCAGCCGTTTGGGCTCACGGCAGGTCAGGCACCGCAGGAACCAGATGAAGGTCTGCTGCCAGCGCCGGCGTGCTTCGAGGCTCAAGCCTTCCAGCGTGAGGTATTCCAGTTGCTGCGGACGCCGGTTGGGAAAGGCAATCATCCAGTAGGGCGAAGGGACGCCCAGGTTACACAGGGCGAACTCGTCCTCCTGGGGGCGCTGCAAACCGAAGGCCATGCTGTCCATGGGCCGTCGTCGCGGCGTGACGTGCTTGACCAGCGCCGGCAGGAACGAAGCGGAGACGAGGAAGTGGGAGGGGGCGAAACAGTCGTAGGTTGTCGGATAGGTGTGCTCCGGGTCCAGGGCCAACAATTCATGGAGCAGCGTCGTGCCACTGCGCCAATGACCGAGGATGAAGACCGGTCCCTGGCGGATCGCTGTCCGCTCGATCCTGCGCCCGTAAACGATCCGTTGGACTGTGGCCAACAGTGAATTGAACGGACCGAGGGCCAGCACGACAAGAGCCATCCCCAGCCGGCTGGGGGCGATGGCGAAGCGGTTCTTGGCCAACAGCTGGAGCGACGCCGCCAGCGGCATCCCGTCCCAGCCGCGGGCGTACCAGATCCGGTCCCGCGCACCGCCCGTTTCCGCGACCACGACTTTCGCCTTGTTGTCTCTCCCCTGTCCATTCATCCCGGTCTCGCTGGCCGCTATTTGGGTCATCCATCCCGTGCACCGCCGCCCGTGTCCGCGCCCTGCTGACCGAAGCGATCGTTTCCCTTGTCCGCTTTCGTGGCGTGGCTGGGCCATTCGATGCCCTCGTTGCGATAGCTCAAATCGAGCAGGTCCATGGGGTGCAGGACGGCCACCGGCGCGCCAAGCCGGCGCACTTGGCGGGCGATCTGCAACAGGCATCCGGCGTTGGAAGCCAGGACGATCTGGGCGCCGGTGGCCAGGACGTTTTGGAGTTTTCGCTGGGCCAAGCGGTTGGCCATCTCGGCGTGCAGCAGGTTGTACGTGCCCGCCGAGCCGCAGCAGATCTCGGTTTCCGGCAGCGGGCGGAGCTGGAGTCCAGGGATCTGCGCCAGGAGTCGGCGTGGGGCATCGGCGATCTGTTGGGCGTGGCGCAGGTGGCAGGCATCGTGGTAGGTGGCCACCGCATCGACGCGTCCGGCTGGCGGCCGGAGCCCCAGCCGGTGGAGAAACTCATTGACGTCTTTCACCTTGGCAGCGAAACGCTCGCGCTTCGCCCGGTTCTCATCCTGCCAGTAGAGTCCGTATTCTTTGAGCATGGCCCCACAACCGGCGTGGTTGACGACCACGGCGTCGATCTCGGGCAGGTCGAAGACTCGCACGTTCGTGTCGGCCAACCGCCTGGCCCCCTGGCTACTGCCCGCATGATAGTGGATCGCTCCGCAGCAGACTTGGCCTTTGGGGATCAACACGTCGCAGCCGTTTTCCTGGAGCACTCGCAGCGTGGCCCAATGGGTATGGCGGAACAGGGCGTCGGCTACGCAGCCCACAAAGAACGCCACCCTTGCCCGCCGCCGGCCGACGGCGGGCAAGAACCGCGGCAGCCTGGGGCCGCCCGCCCGAGGCGGGCCGACCAGGGTGATCATCTCGCGCAACGGGCCGGGCAAGAAGCGGAACAGCCCCAGCCGTTCGGCCATTGCGAAGAGCCCCGTGCGCTGGGCCAATCGCACCGGGGCCAGCGCCCACCGGATCCGCTCCGGGTAGGGGAACACGCCCAGGAGGATGAGGTGTCGGAACCAGTCGAATCGGGCGGCCAAGCGGTGATCTTGTGCCATCAAGGCCAACCGAATCGGCTCGATCAACCGCCCGTAGCGCACTCCCGACGGGCAGGCGGTTTCGCAAGCGCGGCAATCGAGGCACAGTTCCAGGTGCCGCCGCAGCACCCCG
>DQVB01000420.1 GCA_015661985.1 Planctomycetota bacterium
CATAGTCCTTCAGTCTCGATTCGATTAAGTCCGCGAAATCCCGGTCACTGGTCAATACTGCTACTCTAACATAGCAGGATTCTTCTTGTGACTGTAACGAAATTGAGCTTTGGCGGACGTGCCCGTCCTTATGCGTCTCGCGCACTGGCAACATGCTCGCGCTCACGGCTTGTGACGGCGCAAGTATCTCGACCAATTGGGCGGCGCTGACGGTGCGTTGGCTGAATGGAACGAGGCAGAGCTGGACCTCTGCCTCATACGCCCCTCCAGCGATGTCGATAACCTCCTGCACGGCCCTGGTCAAAAGCTCCGCACGCCGCCCCTCTTCAACAGCGCAAACGAGTTTCTTTTTGTCAAGTGTGTAAAGCATCTCCTTATGGCCTTTCTAGCGATAACTCCTTGGGCCTGCGATTAGCAATCGGGCGTTGGAAGCTTCTCTTCCGCCGATGGTCGGTCACGGGACCGACACCCTGTGCCTGATTTGATGCGCAGAAAGCTTGGTGCTCTATCTCCATTTTCATGACTGTGATCGGTATGGGAAGGCCTTACAGAGGCAGCGGCGGAAGGAGCTCATGCGACGCTTGGTGGCGGGTCGGCGCTCGCTGTTCCGGCGTGCCCAATGTGTGTCGCTGGCACGATGCCAAAACCGCTTCCGGCTCTTTCCCCGTCCCGCCGCTTGACCCACCCTACGGCTCACCTCGCGTTCGTCCGGCAATGTTTTCGGTATGCGGTCGCCGGTAGGATGCCTCGGTACGTTTGCAGATTTGTGGCCCAAGCGGCTTGACACGCCACATCGGCTTGATAGACTAAACACAGTGTGGGGATGTATGCTCCCTTATGTTGGGGGGCCGCCCCCACCCGTGAACGGGTACGTTTCTGCTCTGCGGCAATATATTGCCACCGGCCGACTCCCGCCCCTCCCACAGCCGAAAACTACTTCAGACGGCTGAAGTCTTACGGAACTCAAATGCAGCTTGTGTGCCGACCGGCTCAGTGACCACCGCTTCATGGCCAACGACTTCCGGTTGTACCTGCACTGTTTGGCGGCCAATCGGTTGGTTCGTCTACGCCAGGTGGTGGCCGATCCGCCGGCGCCGGATCCGCCCAGCGACTTGCCCCCGAGGCCCTGGCTGGCAAACAACGGAAGCGTTACTTCAACCGGCGACGGGAGGCTGATCCTCTGGGCGAGGGGCATGGGGAGACGTGGCGGACAGGCTTGATGAACGTGGCCGCGGAGATTGTGGTCAGCGTGCGTTGGGTATGGGTGCGCCTCAGCAGCAGCTGGCCGTTTCTGCATCACTACCGGGCCGTGTGGGCGGCGGTCAGAACGTTCTGTGCTCGTCTGGCCGACAGACAGGCGGCCGTTTCGCCAGACAGTACGTGTAAGCTCGCCGACAACCCGAAGGCCCGCCCTTCCACGTTCTGCTCACGTTGGGGGAAAGGGCGCCTTATGCGTCAAGCCCGCCCTTGTCCATCTACCCGCCCACCTTCTCACCGATTTCCCCTCCCTCTGCCTCCGGAGGAGCCCCAACTACAACCCAAATGAATAATCCGGGCTAAGAGTGCCGGCGGATCAGCCAGCGGGCCAAGGCTTTCCTCGAGACGCACAGCACGCCGAAGGCCATCTGGAAGCACGTCAGAGAGAGAATGTCGGTCTGATCCTGGTGCAACACTCGTGTCAAGGATTCAACCGTTCGATATCCGCTTCCTCCAGTGGTTCGTCCACGGCGTTCCGAAGCCAGGCCGCATCGTATCCAGCCTCGTTGGTGCCGGTGACAACAATCAGGACCTTACTGCCCTCCGACTTGTCGGCGAGATTGGCGATAGCCGGGAACGCCTTGAACACTTGGTCCCGGGTCGCTTCGAACTTGAGGCGAACTGTTCGCTGTGGCTCTTCCCCAGACGGTGTTCCGCCGCCTACAGGCGCGCTGCCGGGTGCACGTTGAGGCTGTTCGCCACCTTCTGGCACCTCACCGCCCGGCACTTCGCCGGCAGGTACGCCGCCCGGTTCGGACGGGACAGGTGGTGCGGGAATGGCGGCCGGGGCGATCAGGAACCCTGAATCCAGGTCCACTTCGTCATCGGCCATTTGACAGCCGAAAGCGATCTTGTCTCGGCTGACCTGATACTTCCCGTCCGGCCCAAGAGTTGGAAGCGTGCCACTGAAATACCCGAAAACCTCATCTCGCACACCACGCACGATTCCCCCTTGAATGGCAGCGGCGGAAGTGAGCCGCGGACGCTCCAAGAAACAGTAGAACGACTCTACTACCTCGCTCACCTTGATGCCTGTCCGGGCCGGCTGCCCCGCCTCGACTACCGCACCAAGTTTCACCCGATCGACGATCTTCTGAGGCGTCACACTTGGATGCACCCATTTTCGGCCAAGGCTCGTGAGCAGCTCCATGCATTGCTCGTGAACACCTGTAGCCTGAAGCGGCCGCCCTCCTTTCTCGACCTTTTCCAACGCTTCCTTACCAGCGTCGATCCTCGGCAGCCACATTTCGGTATACAGATTGCGGAAAGCCCCTTCCGCAATCCCTTCTTCCGTCTTCCGGCGCTCCTTGAGTTGGTCTAATTGGTCCTTGCTCAATCGAAGCTGCTTCTTCTTCGTTTCGACGGCCTCTACCGCCAGCAGATA
>DQVB01000070.1 GCA_015661985.1 Planctomycetota bacterium
GCCTCGACGAGCGTTTGCCACGAGTCGCCGGTGGCGGTGTAGCGCCATGCGGCCGACCCCCCGGGCCGCAAGCGGACCCGGGCCACGGCCCCCCCGCCCACGAACACCCAGGGACTGGCGAAGCGCCACCGCACCCGGGCGGGCCGCCGCGGGTCGGCCGGCCGGATGCGCGCGCTGGCCGTCTCCAGCCGGACGTTGTCCCACGCCTCGGCCCCGCGCCGTGCCAGTGAATGGGCCAGGTCGGGTCGATAGCGCAGTTTGGCGTTGCGCAGGTTGTCGTAAGCCGTGGGGCCCCAGCGGGCCAGGCTGCCCAGCCCGTCGCGCATCGGCTGGCCAGGCCCCGGGACCTGGCCGGCCGAATACTCCTTCCCGATATGGTCCCAGCGCAGCTCGATCGACTCGCCGGGCCGTAGCGTAAGCTCCATGGTGTGTTTGGTGCTCATGCCGAAGTCCCCGCGCCGCGGACCCTCGTGTGAATAGAGCGACGCCGAGAATTCGTCGGTCTTCCGGCTCTCGGGCCTGAGGATCCCGTACGTGTGGGTCCGTTTGATCAGGTCATGGTCGCGCACCACATCGGCGCAGGAAGCGATGGTGCGGTTGTCCCGCTTCAGGCAAATCACGTGCTCGTCGCTGTCCATCAAGTGGAAGGCGCCGTCGTAGAACACTTCGCAGACCACATGTCCGACCGGATAGCCGCGGCGGGTGCGCAAGCCAGCTGCCTTCCACAGGTCGTTGATCACGTGGGCTTCATTGCCGCAGAGGGTGTAGCCGTAAACGTTGAGCACCTTGACCGCGTCGTTGCATTCGGCGTCCCACGTGCAGGCGTGGAAACGGCGGCGCCGCTGCTGTTCCCAGATGGCCCGGGCTCGCTCGGCCGGGGTGTCGTAGCGCTGGACGACCTCAGAAACGATCTCCTCCAAACAGAACCACTTCCGCTTCCCGTTGACAACGATCCGTGGGTTGTGCACGTCCGTGGTCCCCACGTTCTCGATGAGCACCGACCGGTTGGGCTGCCAACCCTGCTCGAAGGCTCCGTACCCGATCGGCATCCGCGTCATGGTCCCGTCCACCGTGCCGCGGAACTGGATCCGATACTCGTGGGGACTGCTCTGGACAGACTCCGTATGTTGGCAGGGTTTGTCAGTAGGCAGGTCCTGGTAAGCCTTCTTGGGTTGGCCGATGACGGCGCCTCGAGCCGGCCAAACCACGACGAAACAGACGGCAAGGACAGGGGCAATGCGCATGGCATGGACCTCGTTGTGCGGAAACATCCGGAGCCTCAGCATGGTGTCAGCCACACCCTGACCTGCCGTTTGGCTGTGGCGGTCATTTCGGTTTGGCGAACTGGCCCAGTTTCCGGCGTTCGGCCGGGTTTTGCAAGCACCGGCGGACCAGTTCGGCCACTTCGCCGGGCGACCATTGCCACTGTTCGTGGTGCAACAGCACGGGGTTGAAGAAGTCGATCGATCCGAGAAGGGCTTCCAGTTCAGCGCGGTAGGATTCCGCCTCTTTGGGCCCGCACGGATGGGGGGCGATCGATTTCAGCTCCAGCAGCAGCCCTTCGTGGTCCCCTTCCAGGTCGTGCCACCAGACCAGCTTGGCATCTTCGATGTGCTGCCAAGGGATGAGCCGGTAGCCCAGGAACCGGTATTCGCTGCACCAGATGCCGTGCCGGTCGATGGCCAGCCCGATGCGGAAGTGCCACCACCCCAAGCTTCCGGCGGCGATGGCCACCAGGCTCAACCCGCTGAACAGCAGCCGGGCCCAGAGGGGGACGTTGTCCATGAGCCAGGAGAAGGCGAGGAAGAAAACGCCACCGGCGACAAAGACGACGAAGACCGTCGCCCGCTGGCGCACCACGATCGTGCGACCTTGCTGATCCACCCTCAGCTCCCTCGCCGCAGGCCGACCCCCGTGGCCGGCCCGGCAATGGAACCACGGTCCGGACCAAATAGGGGGCAGCCCGGGAATGGAAGATTCGAACAACCCGACCCGTCCGCCCATGGTACGTACAACGGCAAGGCATCCACAAGCCGGATTTGCGGCGATCGGCCGCCCCTCGTATCGCGTGCGGGCCCAAACCGCCAATCCGCCGCCGCGAGGCCGAAGGATCCAGTCCTTGTGCTGCAAACGTTCAACCAAAGGCCGGGCTGCCCGCCTGGTCCGCACGGCCGCCGGCTCCTCGGCGTCTCTGCCCGGCCGCGCCCGCCCCTCGCCTCAATCCACCGGCCCGGGCCGCACGATGGTCGGGGCGGTCCGGATACGGGGGCGAACGGCCAGCCAATCGACGCCCTGGAATTCGGGATCCGGCAGTTGGCGCACCTCCTCGGCCCCCCGGTACGGACACATGGTGTCCACCCAGGCAATGAGTCTCCGGAGACTGATCGGATCGACCCGCACTTCGTAATGTTCACCGCTGGAGGCCAACTGAATCAGCCGGCTCGCATAAGACAGCCGCGTCATCGGTTCGGGCGTGCGGTACGCTTCCGGATCCCGCTGGTCGTAGCCCTCGACCATGATCATGTCAGCAATGCCCCAGCCGGGCGGCGGATCGTTGGGCATCTGGTACGGCCGTCCCCACGTGGGCCGCCCGGTCAGGAGCAGATAGGGTTCGCTGAAGATCAAAAAACCGGGACGGTCGGTCAGGTCGACCACTTCGCGAGCCTCGCCCTCCCCCTGGTGGCACTTGCCGCAGTAGCGGTCCAAGACCGGCTGGACGAACCGCCCGTAGCTGATCGACTCGTCGCCCCACGGCGGCGGTGTGATCGCCTGGGGGGTCGACAGGGCAATCGCCTGGCCCGCATATTCCGGCGACCGGCTGTGCAGCGGGTGGCAGCCCAGGCATCCCCGGCGCTCGCCCGGCATCAGGCCGGTAAAGCTGCGCATCGTCTGAAGCGCCCGGTACTGTCCGTCCAGCAGCTGGAAATGAAGGGCCATGCCCGCCGGGGCGCGGAAGGCGACCGACCCGTCCGGTTCGATAGGGACGGTGCCCAGGATCCTCTTCACGCCTTCGGACTGCACGGCCGAAACCACCGGCCCGGTAGAGAGGTAGGGACGTTTGTACCAGTAGGTGTACGTCTTGGGTTCGATGTGCAGGATGCGCAAGAAACGGGCTCGGCCGCGCAGCTGGTCGGGCGCGCCGTAGTAGACGTTGCCGCTGAAGAAGACGCCCTCCTGGGGCTCGAGTCGCTGGGAACGGTCCGGCCAAGCGACGCGGTCTTCGATCACCGGCGGGCGCCGGCGCGGCTTGACCGGAAGGGCATGGAAGATGTGATTGCTGCCCTCGTAGATCAACTCCCGGTTGCCATCCACATCCATCAAATAGAGCACGAACTTCCCGTCGCGGCTGGCCGAGACCAGAAAATCCTCTTCGCCCAGCGGGTAAGGGGAATAGTAGGCCTCGTAGCGGCCGCTGGGGTGATACCGAGACGATTCGATCGGATCGACCGGCCCGTTGCCCGATTCGGGCCAGGCCACGTCGGCAGTGACCTTGGTCAACCCGTGAGGGAAATCGTAGCCCCCGTCCGGGTCGATGATCCCCACCGAACCGGCAAACCAGTCGTGATGGGCGCTGCCGGTGAACATCACCCGCCGGCTGCCCGGGATGCTGCGGGCGTCTTTGAGCAGGTCAGGCCATACGCTCTGGTTGCCCCAGAAGACGGCCACTTGCGTTCCGTCCGGGTTCATCGTCCATAGGGCTTGGGCCCGCCACAAGGGTTTGTCCGTGTATTCCCAGCGCGTGTAAATCACCCGGCCGTCGTCCATCATCGAAGGCAGATAGTCCGGTTCGTTGTTGTACGAAACCAGGTAGATGTTGCCGCCGTCGCGCCGGCAGCGGGCCAGGACGAAGGCGTTCGTCGGCGGCATGCAGCGCACGTAGGTGTGGCCGCGGGTGGTGGAAAACAGCAGGTGGTGACCGTCGGGCAGGTAGATAGGATCCAGGTCGTCGTAGGGACCGTCGGTCAATTGCCTGAGGCCCGTGCCGTCCAGGTTCATCTCGTACAGATGGAAAGACTTCTCGTTGTGCGGCTTGAAGCAGAAAACGACACTGCGGGCGTCGTAGGAGATGTCAAAGCGCCAGAAAGACCCGTGCAGCGGCGGCCGGGGCATCAACTGCGTGAGCTTGCCCCCAGGGGCCAGCCCCTCCAGCAGAACCAGCTTACCGCCGGGAACGGCCATGTAGCCCAAACGGTGCCGGGTCTGGTGCCGCCACTCAGAGCCTTGCGGGAAAGGCATATCGACCATCAGCACCCGGTCGAAATCAACCGCCGGGTTCGCGAACATGATCTGCCGCTTGATCCGCCGTACGGCGAAGTACAGCTCGGGATCCGGCGAGCTCAACGCCCGGGCGCGGGCATCGAGCTCTGCCAAACGGGCCAGGTGCCTGGAGAAATCCACCCGGCTGCCCCAACGGGTCTCGATGCGAGAGGCCAACTGCCCGGCCCAAACGATCTCCTGGCAGATGCGCTGCGCCGTGGGCTGGCCATCGGCCTGGTGGAGCCAATCGCGGCGCAGTGTCGCCTCGGCCTCTTCGGCCGACAACCTGCGAGTCGGCGGCGTGTGGGGCTTCACATAGGGCGCCACCGCCTCGGCTCGCTGGGGCCGAAAAATGATCCGCGGCCCAGCCTCCAGCACGATCCGAACCCACTCCGGCGAAAAACGGCTCTCGTTTCCGGCCGCCCTCAGCGCCTCGAACCGTGCAGCGATCCCTTCCGCCTCTTTCCACCTCTTCCGAGACGCTGGCGTCTGCTTGGCCCACTGGCTTTCCGTGAGCGGCTTGTATTCCAGCAACAATTCCATGAGCCGCCCGACAACACGCAGATGGAACCGATTATCCGGACAGGTCAAGTACTCCTTCAGGCCGGCGCCGGTCCACTCGACAAAATGACGATAGTCCTCCGGGAAGTCGGCCTGAAGTCGAGCGGCCAGGGCACCGGCCATTTCCGAATCAAGCGGCGTCTGCTTTTCCACCACCACCCGACGGCAAGCGGCTACCGTCTGGGCGAAATCCTCACCCCGAACGTAAAACCGATCCACCGCCTCGGCCAACTCCTCCAGACGGCGGGCCAGCGACGCCACCCCGCTGCGGTACAGCGATGCGATCTGCTCGGCACTCAGCGCATCGGCGTAGATCCGCAGGTCATCCAGCCCGCCTTGAAAAAACTCCCCCCGGCCGCTGCTGGAACCAATGAACCCCGGCACCCCGGGATTCACTGCAATCGTGCCGGGCCTTTCCAGGCTGGCCACCTGACGGCCGTCCAAGTAGACGCGCATCCAACGGCCATCGAAGGTGGCCGCACAGTGATGCCACGCCCCGTCCAACACTTGGCCCGGGTCGATCTGCGCGTCACACTCGACGTACCCGCCGATGTTCAAACCCAGCGAAAGGATCGTGCCGCCCAACTGGTATGAAAACAACAGCCGCTCGGCACACTCCTGGCGGAAGATCTCGCGATACCCGGACAGTTCGACCGGGCGCGTCCAGGCCGAAAAGGTGATCTGCTCCAGCGCGCGGGGCAGGCAATCCAGTCGCACTTGGAGCTGATGCGAACCGGCCAGCTCCAGGGCCCGGCCGTGGACACCGGCAACCCGAGCCGGGTCCGGCTCGGCCCGCACGCGCAGCTCGGCTTCCCCCGCCGACGGGCTGATCCAGCCCCCTTGGGCCGGTTCGTCGAACGTCCAGTGGGCCACGAGCGGCCGCTCACCGGTCGCCGCACAGCTTACCGCGCCCGGCCAGGCGGCCAAGGTGAAGCCCAGCAAAACCCAAAGCATGCCCGCGTCGCGACCCGTCCGCTGCCGACCCATCGCCACACTCCTCTCGCCGTCGCATCGCAATACCGGCCCCCAGGCCCTGCCCAAAGCACCACCCCGCAGCCATGGTGTTCACTCGGACAGCGCCACGTTGTCGCCCTTTCCTCGCGCAAGGGGTCTTTCAATACCTGCACTTGGACACAGGCGGCGCGCACAACCGGCGGCGCGGCTCTCTCGATCCGGGTTTTGCCACAGCGACAAACGAAACCCGCTGGGCTCGGAGAGCCAAGCTACAAGAGCCGGCGCTGTCCCACCAGCATGCTCGGAAACGTCCCCCGCCGCAACCCCTCGATGGTCACCCGAGCCGGTCCTTACAAAGGGTCGCGGATCCGGGGGCGGCGCAGGGGCGATAGCCAGGGGGGCGGGATTGTTCTACGTCCCGGCGGCCAGCACGCGGCCGCGGATGGAGATGACCACGTTGTCCAACGGCAACTCGGCATGGGCAGCCTCGATCGCCCCTTGGGCGATACGCATCAGACCCGTGCAGCATGGCACTTCCATGTGCAGCACGGTCAAGCTGCGGGGGGCGGCGGTGCGCAGGATGGCGGCCAGTTTGTCCACGTAGAACTGGGCGTCATCCAGTTTGGGACAGCCGATCACCACGGGACGGCCGTGCAAAAAACGGCGATGGAAATCGGCACAGGCGAAGGGGACGCAGTCGGCCACCAGCAACAGATCAGCCCCTTGCAAGAACGGGGCTTGAGGGGGGACCAAATGGAGCTGGACGGGCCAGTTCGCCAGGCCCGACGGCTGCTCGTCTCCGGCGGCCTCCTCGGAGGCCCGGGCCGGTGGAATGTCAGCGGATGGAGCCCGGGAATTGGCCAGCACGTCCAGTCTCAGGTCTCGGGCAGCTGTTCCCGGACAAGTGGGCGTGCCGCTGCTTCCCGCCATCACCGCCGCCGAGCCCCGGACGTGTGCCATGGCCGCTTCTTCGTCGAATGGCTCGGCCTCCCGCTCGATGATCGCAATGGCCCCCTGCGGGCAGTGCCCCAGGCAGGCCCCCAGGCCGTCACAGTAGACATCCGACACCAGTCGGGCCTTGCCCTCGATCACCTGGATCGCCCCCTCGGCACACGCCGGTACGCACAGGCCACAGCCGTCACATTTTTCTTCGTCGATCTGGACAATCATTCGCTTCGGCATGGTCCACTCCACCAACTCAGAGGCTCTTTGGCCAGCGTCCCAAGGACCTCGGCCGGCCGTGCCGGCTGGCCTGGGTCGCCCCATCCCCTGTGGAAAGTATCGCGTGCACCCTGCCCCGGGGCCTTGATCTCGGTCAAATCCCCGCCGGAAAAGGGTGAGAAAAGAGCAAAACGACCGAGGGAAGCTCTACCCTGGAGCGTCCGTGTCGTCTGCCCCCCCAGGCCGACGCTGGACAGCGGCTGACCAAGGGCGTTTGCGGCGTTTCGCCCTTCAAACGGGCTTGGACCTCCGGCGGGGATTCGTTACATTTGGACACTGGTTCGCCTCTTGCGGAAGCGAACCGCGCGAGGCTCGGTCGCCTCTTGAGCGTGAGGATCGGAAAGGGGGCGAGGCGCCGGCGTCTGAGGCCGCCGGCGCAGGAGTGGCGCCGCGGCGATCCGGCTGGACCGTTCGATCAATGGCCGGCTCTAGCTACCCAGCGCGGATCGCCGTCGTGGACAGGTTTCCTTGAACTGTTTCGACGGATCGACCATGCCAAACGGAGCGAACGGCCCCACGGGGGGCTTCGATTTCACGGGCCAGATGCGGTGGTTGTGCGATGATATCGCCCGCCGCCATCCCGCGATGCGGCATATCGATATGTCGCGCGTGGCCATCAGGTTTTCGTGGATCCGGAAGGCAAACAGTCGTTATCGTTTACTCGGCAACCTGACGCCGCTCCGCTTTTCCGGCGGCCGAGAGTGGACCGTACGGAACGGACGGCGATGGAGAGTGGAACCCATCTACGACATCACGGGGCGGGAAATGCTCTACCTGCTCACCTTCTATCTGCCTCGATTCTTCGATCGCACGTTCCGGGAAAAACTGACGCTCATCTTTCACGAGCTTTGGCACATCAGTCCAGACTTCGACGGGGACGTGCGGCGCTTTGCCGGACGATGCTATGTCCACGGTCCGTCTCGGAAGTCGTTCAACCGCGAAGCGGCACGGATGGCCAACCAGTGGCTGGCCCTGCGACCCCCACTGCCCCTCTACCTGTTCCTCTACTGCAACTTCCAGCAGCTGGTGGACCAGTACGGCACTGTGTACGGAACACGAATCCCGAACCCCAAGCTGGTGCCTGAAGACGAACCACTGAGGCCCCGCTTGACCATCCCCCCTACAACGCTCTGGCCTACCGGCGCACTTGCTGCTGCGGGCCACTCCAGTGAGCCGCACGCCGGGCAGCCCGGCGAGTCGAAGGGGGCGACGGGCTGAGGACGGGTTGGAGTCTTCCATCATAGGATGGGCGCAGAGGATTGGAGGACGGATTGGCATGGGGCCTGGTTCCTTGCCGCTCTGCCGCGTCAGAGTGTTGCTACTCGCACATGTGTGCGCCGGGCGCGCATCTTTGGCGTTGTGGGTGGCAAGCTGGAAGCCTACCCGACGCCCGGTTTGACAAGTTCGGCCACTTCGCTGGCCGACGTTACGGTTCGCGCGGCACAGCGCCCTCTTCCCGGAGTCGACGCGCCAGGGGGCGGCCGATCCAGTGAGAGAGGAAGAAGTCCACTCCGCCCCAGCGGCCCACGGCCGTGGTGGCCAGGGCAAAACAGGCCACCATCTCCACAAAGTTCTTGTCCACAAGGAGGGCATGCCCGGCCTCTGGCGGGGCGGGCGGATAGATGGACGGCCAAGCCGGCTGGCTCAAGATCACCATCACCAGAAACAGCCCCGCTCCCACACAGGCCAACCGCGTGAACAGGCCAGCCACCAGACAGACGCCGATGGCCGTCAGCCCATAGGTGATCGCCGCGTCGAACAGTTCGGTAACCGAATCGATCCCCAGGAGCGAAACGGGCAGCCGGTGGGTCGTGGGCACCGGCTCGGCCATCATGCCGCGGGCCCGCTGGTCCTCGTCCAACACGTCCCAAACGGCTCGCCAGAAGGCTTGGCCCATCCCGTCCAGCTCCGAAAGCCACTGGTTCACCTCCTGGCGCAACTCCCGCTTCCGTTCCCACGCCCGCTGCTTCTGGAAAGCAGCGTTTCCTCGGCCCTGCTCCTGCCGGAACCGATCGACGCTGGCGAAATGAGCTTCGATGAACTCCCGGTTGGCCGCCAGGTACTGTTCGGCCGACTCTTTGTACCGGTGATAAAGCTCCTGGATAGCGTGCCGCTGTTCGGGGCTGGGGCGATAGCGGCGCATCGCTTCGTTCTTCAGGGCCAGCCAGGCTGTGTTGTACTCCCACCCGGGTATGGCCAACTCCACGCCCAGGATCCTGCGCCCGGCCGGGTTGCGGATCGTGCTGCCCCGAACCACCTGGGCCAGCGTGAGCTTCTGGTCCGTCCCCGGGACCAGGGGCTGGAACAGCTTCGGGTCGGCCGGGCCGTGACCGGCAACCAGCTGCTGCAGGGCCTGGTGGTAGCTTTTCTCGATCTGGCCGATGGCGGCCAGCCATCGCCGCACCTGCTCGGGCAGCGGTTGTTCGGCTTCCCCGGATTGCTGCGATTCGGCTCGGGCTCTGAAGAAGGCCACGATCGCCTCGTTCTCCCTGCGCAGATAGGCTTCCAGCCGCTCCTGGTGATCCCAAAAGATCACCTCGGCGCCTTTTCTCTCCAGTTCCTCCAGCTCGTACCGGCTGATCACCTTGTCCCGCAGGGCACGCCACGCGTCGATCAGCGGCTTGGCCGTGGCTACAGGCCGTGTCCTGAGACGGCGGCGGCCGTCCGAATCAGGCAGCATGGCATAGAACAGCTCAGCCGCCGGCCCTTTGGCCTGCATCAAAAAGGGAACCGCGGAAAACTCGTCGGCATGGCGAATCTTCCACACGCCTTCGTACAGGAAATGCCAGCCGATGCTCACCCGCAGGGCGATCAGGAGCACCACAGCCAACAAACTGATGCGAAATCCTGAAGTGTTCAGTGGGAGGCCTCCTCGTCTTTTCTTTGTGGTCACTGTCTGCTCGCGGCGGGACGGTCGAGCAGGCCTGGGATGCCAGCCCGGATGGGGTAAAACTCAGAATCTACGCCCCCGGGCGATGGTGGTCAATCTCGCGTCCCAGCTCACCCGAGGCCGGAACGAACCGCGGCCCCGCCCGACCCCCGGTGCGCCAGTCGCTCCGCCCCAGGAAAGCCTTCCCGACCTTCCCGCCGCTGTGAACTCGTACCCGTGCACGGGTGGGGGTGTGACCCCCACGATAAGGGAGCATACATCCCCATACTATGTTGAGTCTATCAAGCCGATGTGGCCTGTCAAGCCGCTTGGGCCACAAATCGGGAAACCTACCGAGGCATCGTACCGCCGATCGCACAGGCGAAACCATTGCCGGACGAACGCGACTGGCCCTCCTGCACCCGTAGTGACAGTACAGCC
>DQVB01000537.1 GCA_015661985.1 Planctomycetota bacterium
CGCATTCGGCTCTATACCGGGGCCGAGCTGGAGGAGTTCTCCGGCCACGTGGGCCGCTTCAAGGCCACGTTGCGCGTCAATGGCCAGCGGGTCGAGGCGGGCGGCGGCGCGGTGATCGTGGCCACCGGCGGGGCGGCCTACGAGCCGACCGAGTATCACTACCCGGAAAGCGAAGCGGTCATCACCCAGCTCGAACTGGAAGAGAAGTTGCAGACGCCCGGATTCGCCGAGGGCTTGCGCGAAGTGGTGATGATCCAGTGCGTCGGTTCCCGGGAGGAAGAGCATCCGTATTGCTCGCGCGTCTGCTGCCAGGAAGCTGTCAAGAACGCACTGGCCATCAACGAAGCCAACCCGCGCGCCCGAGTCTATGTGCTCTATCGAGACATCCGCACGTATGGCATGGATGAAGTCCATTACGAGCGTGCGCGCAGGGCGGGCGTGGTGTTCATACGCTTCGAGCCGGATCGGAAGCCCGAGGTGGAGGCGGATGGCGGACTGCGTGTGGTGGTCCATGACGACGTGTTGCGGCGGCCCGTCGAACTGCGGCCGGACTTGATCGTGCTTTCGGCGGCCATCCGACCGCATCCCGAGTCCGAAGCCGTGTCGCGGGCCCTCAAGGTCCCCTTGAACGCCGACGGCTTCTTCCTGGAAGCCCACATGAAGCTGCGGCCGCTGGACTTCCCCAGCGAAGGGATCTTCCTGGCCGGGCTGGCCCACGCGCCGAAGACCATGGCCGAGGCGATCAGCCAGGCGAAAGGGGCTGCGGCCCGGGCGGCCACGATCATCTCGCGGCCTTTCCTGGATCGTTCGGGGATCATCTCCGAGGTGGACGCCCACGTCTGCGCTGCCTGCCTCACGTGCGTGCGGCTGTGCCCGTACGACGTGCCGACGATTACCGAGGAGGGAGTGGCGTACATCGAACCGGCGGCTTGCCAGGGCTGCGGGGTCTGCGCGGCGGCCTGCCCCCGCAAAGCCATCGTCACGCGACATTATCAGGACGAGCAGATCACCAGCAAGGTGGACGCCCTGTTCGCCGAGGCGGAGTTCGAGGCGGCTGGGGCGCCTGCCGCAACCGGTGGAGGGAAACGTTGAGCGACCAGACCGCTCCAGAACCGAAGGCCGAGCCTTTCGAACCGAAGGTGGTGGCCTTCTGCTGCACCTACTGTGCCTACACGGCCGGCGACCTGGCCGGATCCATGCGCCTGGAGTACGCCCCCAATGTACGCGTGGTGAAGATCCTCTGCAGCGGAAAGATCGACGCCGTGCTCCTGCTGCGGGCCTTCGAAGACGGTGCGGACGCCGTCTACGTGGCCGGGTGCAACATCGGCGACTGCCACTTCCTGGAAGGCAACCTGCGAGCCATCCGCACGGTGGCCTACACCCAGCACTTGCTGCGCGAGATCGGCCTGGAGCCGCAGCGCCTGGAATTCTTCCACATCCCCGCCTCGGCCGGCCCCCTGTTCGCCCAGCGGGCCAACGAGATGACCGAGCGGGCCAGGAAGCTGGGCCCCAACCCGCTGCGCAGCCGGCGCACCGAGCGGGCCGGTGGAAAACTCCAGCGGCAGCCGGACCCACACCCGCCGCTGCCCGAAGCCAAACTGGGACGATTGATCCGCCACGAGGAACGCATGGCCGAGAGCCAGACGCCATAAGCACGCAGGGTGGGACAAGCCCGCGAAGCGGGCGCCGGCCCACCAAAGGTTTGGGTCCGCCCTCGTTACATCTGTGTTGGTGGGCCTGCAGCGAGAGCGCCCCGAAGCAAGACAGCTCGACCTTTCAACACAGGACGACCGGTATGATCGTAGCCGAACGAAAACCGCTGGAACAGATCGAAGGCATGATCGAAGGGATGCAAAAGATCCTCGTGGCCGGCTGCGGCACGTGCGTGGCCGTGTGCATGGCCGGGGGGGAGAAAGAGGTGGAGATCCTGGCCGCCCAGCTCCGCATGCGGGCCAAGCTGAAGGGCATCCAGCGCACGGTCGACGAGATCACCGTCACCCGCCAGTGCGACCGGGAGTACCTGGACCAATTGGCCAAGTACGTCGGCCAGTACGACGCGGTGGTCTCCACCGCCTGCGGCGCCGGGGTCCAGTTCCTGGCCGAACGCTACGACGACAAGATCGTGCTGCCCGCGCTGAACACGCTGTTCATCGGCGTGGCCGAGGGGCCGGGCCAGTGGTCCCAACGGTGCATGGCCTGCGAAGATTGCATTCTCGACCAGACCGGCGGCATCTGTCCCATGACCATCTGTGCCAAGAACCTCCTCAATGGCCCCTGCGGCGGCACAAACCACGGCAAATGTGAAGTGGGCGATGACCGGGATTGTGCGTGGACGCTCATCTACCGCAAACTGGAGAAGCTGGGCCGGCTGGACTACATGCGCAAGATCCAACCGCCCAAAGACTACAGCGTGATGACCAAACCCGGCCGGTACAGCCACGAAGCGTACGAGGAGGCGGAAAAGAAGGAGGACAAGGAATAACCACCATGGCGTCGAACAACGGGTCAGCCTTCCGCAAGGCTTTCGAAACCAAGGACTTTGTCGTCACCGCCGAGATCGGCCCGCCCAAGGGTACCGATATCTCGCGTATGGTCGAGCACATCGAAGCGCTCAAAGACGTGGTCGACGGGTTGAACGTCACCGACAACCAGAGTTCGGTGATGCGCATCAGCTCGCTGGCCGTCTGCCGAGTGATCCTGGACCATGGCGGCGAGCCGATCCTGCAGCTCACCTGCCGGGACCGCAACCGGTTGGCACTGCAGTCCGAGCTGCTGGCCGCCTGGATCCTGGGCGTGCGCAACGTGCTCTGCCTGACGGGCGACTACATCTCCGTGGGCGACCATCCCCAGGCCAAACCGGTCTTTGACCTGGACAGCGTCCAGCTGCTCCAGACCGTGGGGATGCTCAACCAGGGCAAGGACCTGGCCGGAAACGACCTCGAAGGAGGCACCGATTTCTTCGCCGGCGCCGTGGTGACGCCGGAGGCCGACCCGATCGAGCCGCAGATGATCAAGTTCCAAAAGAAGATCGCCGCGGGAGCCAGGTTCTTCCAGACCCAGGCGATCTACGACGTGGACAATTTCAAACGGTTCATGGAGCGGGCCGAAGCGGACGGCGTGAAGATCATGGCGGGGATCGTGCTTTTGGTCTCGCCGGGCATGGCCAAGTACATGAACAAGAACGTCCCCGGCATCTTTGTGCCAGACGCGTTGATCGAGGAGATGGCCGAGGCGCCCAAGGGCAAACGCCTGGAGGCCGGGATCCGCATCGCCGGGCGGATGATCCGCCAGCTGCGCGACGAGAAGCTCTGCCACGGCGCCCACATCATGGCCATCGGCAAAGAGGAGTGCGTCCCCCGGATCCTCGAAGCGGCCGAGTAACACCGACTCGGCGGGTCTGCAGGATCGGTACTGCAGGGTCGCAAACGGGCACGGTAGGATGGACATTCCTGTCCGTCATCAGTCGGGCCTGTCCGTCATCAGTGGGGCGAAACACGCAATAGCCTGGGCATCGTAGATGTCACGAAATACGAGCTTCGCCGCACGCACGGGAGTGGCCGGCCGAGCCCCGAAGGGCCTTGGGTTCGTGTTTGGGCCACGCCATCGTCGGAGATGCTACGTCCGAAATCCGCCTGCTCAAAAGGCTCGCCCAATGATGTGCATGCTTTACAACGGGGCAGATTGCCCGTCCGGGGCGGAAGTTCGTCGCCTTTTCCAACTGACCGCCCTGCAGTGATGCCGTTCAGCTGGCCATCCCATACCGCAAGGCGGGGTTGTCCCGGCGTCCGTCGTGGTCAGGGGAACGCCGCGCGGCCCTAACAGGTCAGATGCAGGGCGGCGACCACGCGGGCGGTGGGGGCCAGTTCGTTGTAGCGGCGGCA
>DQVB01000206.1 GCA_015661985.1 Planctomycetota bacterium
CCGCCAGCCGATTCCGGGCCGGCCGGGCGGCCCCCGCCGTCCTTCCCCCTGCCACGTCTCGGTAGGTCCCAGCCGTCGGGTGGGACGCCCTGTGTCTTTCGAAGGGATGGGCCTGCCGGTCCGCTTGCGATGGCAAGGGCTCTGTGTCATATTAGTGGTTTTGCCCTCGGCAAGTCGGTTTGGCCAGGAGAGCGTTATCGGTGGAGATTTGGCCTGCCATCGACCTGCGTGGCGGTCGCTGTGTGCGCCTGGAGCAGGGCAGGTACGACCGTCAGACCGTCTTTGACGACGACCCGGTGCGGATGGCCCGCCACTGGGTAGCTCAGGGGGCCAAACGCCTCCATTTGGTCGACTTGGACGGGGCCCGCGAGGGTCGGCCGGTCAATTTGGCCACTGTCGAGGCGATTGTCCGGGCCGTAGAGGTTCCCTGCCAGTTGGGGGGAGGGATCCGGAGTGAGGAGACGATCCGGCGGTGGTTGGCCGCCGGGGTCCACCGGCTGGTCATCGGTACGCTGGCGGTCAACAAGCCCGAGTGGTTTGGGCGGATGTGCCGAACCTTCCCCGGGCGACTGGTCCTGGGGATCGATGCCCGCGGGGGCCGGGTGGCCACGAATGGGTGGCTCCAGACGAGCCGCCAAAGCGCCCTGGAGCTGGCTCGGCGTTTCGCCGGGGAGCCTGTGGCGGCGATCGTCTATACCGACATCGCCGCGGACGGGATGATGCGCGGCCCGAACGTGGAAGCCATGGCCGAAATGCAGGCGGCCGTGGAACTGCCCGTGGTGGCTTCCGGGGGCGTGAGCACGGTCGACGACGTGGCCCGATTGGCCGCCGTGCCCATGGCCGGGTGCGTCATTGGTCGGGCGTTGTACGAGGGTGTGTTGAGCTTGTCGGAGGCTCTCCGGGTGGCCGGTGATCGGTAGGCGCAGCGTGGCGCGGCCCGGCCGCTGGAGGTTGGCCGGCCGCCGTGCCCGGGGCCGTGGTGTAACGATTTGCATGCCAGAAGAAACGGCATTGGGACAAAGTATCGGTCAAAGGAAGAACGTATGGGCAAGTATCGAGTCCAGGACATCCGGAACGTTGCTTTCTGTGGTCACGGCGGATCGGGGAAGACGACGCTGGTGGACACCCTGTTGGGGCTGACCGGCACGGTCAAGCGCCCGGCCAGCGTGGATGAGGGGACCAGCATTTGCGACTTCGACGAAGAGGAGAAGGCGCACAAGTATTCGATCGAAACCAGTGTGGTTCATTTTGAGCATGGCGGCAAGTGGTTTCACGTCATCGACACGCCCGGCTACCCCGATTTCATCAACCAGACGATCAGCGCGCTGCGGGGTGTGGATATGGCCGCCGTGGTGATCAACGCCCAGGCCGGGATCGAGGTGAATACGCGTCGCGTCTTCGCTGAGGCGGAGAAGGCGGGCGTGGGAAGGATGATCGTGATCAGCAAGATGGACCTGGACAACATCGACTTCCCCGGCTTGTTGGAGAACATCCAAGAGGTGTTTGGCAGCCGGTGTGTGCCCATGAACGTACCGCTCGGCCATGGGGCCGGGTTCCGGGGTGTGGCCGGCACGTTGCGGCTGCCGGAAGACCTTTCGGGGACCCTGGTCGACGCCGAAGCGATCCACGAGTCACTGATCGAATCGATCGTCATGGGGGACGAGGAGGTCATGGAGCGGTACCTGGAGGGAAGCGCGCCGAGCGACGAGGAGTTGGCCCGCCTCCTGAAGCTGGCTGTGGCCGACGGTTCGCTCATTCCCATGGTCTGTTTGTCGACCAAGAAGGGGATCGGCCTCAACGAACTGCTGGAAGCCCTGGTGCTGTGCGGGCTTTCCCCCGACCAGGTCAAACGGACCGCCACGGGCCCGGGCGACGAGCCGGTGGAGGTCCAGGCCGATCCGGCAGGGCCGCTGGTGGCCCAGGTGTTCAAGACGCGGATCGATCCCTTCGTCCAGAAACTCAGCTTCATTCGCGTCTACTCCGGCACGCTGACCACCGGTTCGACCGTGCCCGTGGTGGGCCAGCGCAAGGGCGTGAAGCTCGGACAGCTGCTGCGCGTGCAAGCCAGTGAGACCGAGCCGATCGAATCGGCCGGGCCCGGCGACATTGTGGCCGTGGCCAAGATGGAGGAATTCCGCACGGGCACGACCCTGGGCCAGGTGACTATGCCGCCGCTCCCCTTCCCAACCCCCATGGTCGGTTTGGCCGCGTCGCCCAAGAGCCGCGGCGACGAGGCCAAACTCTCCGGCGCCGTGGCCAAGGTGAGCCAGGAGGACCCAACCTTCGTCGTGGAGCGGGACGCCCAAACCAAAGAGATGGTGATCACCGGGATGAGCGAACTCCACCTGCAGATCATCCAGGAGCGGCTGAAGCGGCGCGACAAGGTGGAAATGATAACCAAGGAGCCCAAGATACCTTACCGGGAAACGATCCAGGCCACCGCCGAGGGAAGCTATCGCCACAAGAAACAGACCGGCGGCCGCGGGCAATTCGGCGAGGTCCACATCCGTATGTTTCCGCTGCCCGCGGAGGTAGACCCGGAACAGTACGCCACCAAAGAGCGATTCCCGTCGATGAAGGAGTACCACTACCATCCGGACTGCAACTTCCTCTGGATCGACTCGATCGTCGGTGGCACGATCCCCAGCAACTTCATGCCCGCCGTGGAAAAGGGCTTCCTGGACCGAATCGACCGTGGCGTGATTGCCGGCTATCGCGTGCAGAACGTATGTGTCGAGGTGTACTTCGGCAAGCATCACCCGGTGGACAGCTCAGAACAGTCTTTCCGGACGGCCGCCTCCATGGTGTTCCGCAATGTCTTCATGGAGGCCAGGCCGGCGCTGCTGGAGCCCATCGTCAAGATGGCCGTCACCGTGCCCGCCGACGCCGTGGGCGACATCAACAGCGACCTGTCCGGACGTCGCGGCCGCGTGTTGGGAATGGATTCGGCCGGCGGTGGGATGCAAACGATTACCGCCGAAGTGCCCTTGGCCGAGGTGACCACCTACGCCAGAAGCCTTTCCAGCATCACGGGCGGCCAGGGCAGCTACACGCTGGAGTTCACCCGCTACGATGTCGTGCCCGGCAACATCCAACAGGAGATCATCCGCGCAGCCAAACTCGAAGAAGAAGAGGAATAGTTCGACGGCGGCACGTTGCCGCCTTTTACCCGTGCAAGGGTGTTTCAATAACAGCACTTGCACACGCACTGCTCTTTCCGAAAAGGCACCTGGGACCATTCCATGAGTCCTTGGGGAGCAAAGCGTTACGGTTTTGGCCCCAATCCGGGATCGCTGGTCGCAACCCTTTAGGGCGCAATGCGTTACGACTGTTTCCCGAGGCGCAGACACTAAAGGACCCTGCGCAATCGTGCCACGGGCGGCCCGCGGAGGACCCGAAATGCGCGACCCAAATGTCCCAAAGGTACCAGTGCACCGCTAGATGCTGTGCCGCAACCGCCGGATAGCGGCCGGTGTTTTTGTCGTTGGGGTTCGGGACATTCGGATTTCGGCACTCGGATTTGTCGTCAGTGGTGTTCCAGAGGCGTGCACGGTGAATTGAGCGGCACGTCCCGTCGTAGCCCGGCTCTTCCGGGCTGGGTTGCGCGCGAGCGACAAACGGAAGAGGCTCGACTCAGCCGCGCGTGGTTTCAACGAGAGACGGGCTGGTGTTCAATGTGGTCGGTCACCAGCCAGCGCTGGCCGGTGCGTCGGAATTGGACCCTGAAACGGGCCGAATACCGCCCGTAACCGACGAACGGATCCCTTCGCCGGTACGTCACGACGCCCTGGAAACGGGCCTCGGCCAGCGGCGGACTGGTCACGTGGCTGATGCTGATCTGGAGGTTATGGATTCCCGTGTCCAGGATTTCCACCAGCTGCTGGGCCTCGTCGATCCGGGCCCGCGTGCGCCGAGCGTCCGGCGTGCAGTAGGATTTGACTCGGTCCCAGTCATTGGCCTCCAAGGCCTCGGCGATGCCAAATACGGTGGCCTCCACTTGCTCGCGCTCCGTGACCACCAGATGTTCGACGACCAGAAGGGCAAGGACCACGAGCAACGTGGCCAGCATCAGCAGCAACAGGGCGATCCGCCGCGTGGCGACGAACAGACCGGCCAGGATCGCTTCGATGACGATCCCCACGAAAATGATGGGAAGCGGCTCTTCCAGCAGTGTGATCATGGCCGTGTCAATCTCTTGGGAAACACCGGCCCGCCGTACTCGGCCGTATCCCCCAAAAACTCTTCGATCCGCAAAAGCTGGTTGTATTTGGCCATCCGGTCGCTTCGCGAAGCGGAACCGGTCTTGATCTGGCCGGTGCCCATTGCCACGGCCAGGTCGGCGATAGTGGCGTCTTCGGTTTCCCCACTGCGGTGGCTAGTCACACACGTGTATCCGTTGCGGCGGGCCAGTTCGATGCAGTCGATCGTTTCGGTCACCGTGCCGATCTGGTTCAGTTTGATCAGGATACTGTTGGCGACCTTCTCCTCTATTCCGCGCTTGAGCCGCTTCGGGTTGGTCACAAACAGGTCGTCGCCCACCAGCTGGACGCGATCGCCCAGCCGCCCGGTCAGCCTGGTCCAGCCGTCCCAGTCGTCTTCGGCGCAGGCATCTTCAATCGAGCAGATGGGGTACTTCTCCACCCAGGACTCGATCAAATCGATCAGCGCATCGACCGGGATCTGTTTCTTCTCGATCGTGTAGAGTTCTTTCTCGGCGTCGTACAGCTCGGTGGCCGCCACGTCCAGGGCGATGAACACGTGCTTGCCCAATTCGTAGGGCGTCTTCCCCACCGCCTCGGTGATCAGCTTCAACGCGTCCTCGTTGGTCGCCAGATTCGGGGCAAAGCCTCCCTCGTCGCCAACGTTCGTGCTGAGTCCTTTGGACTTGAGCACCTCCTTCAAGTGGTGAAAGATCTCGCAGCCGCAGCGGATGGCGTCGCTGAAAGAGGTGAACCCCAACGGCATGACCATGAACTCCTGGACGTCCACGTCGTTGTCCGCGTGCGCCCCGCCGTTGACGATGTTCATCATCGGGGCCGGCAGCAGACGCGCCCCTACACCGCCCAAATAGCGGAAAAGAGGCAGTCCGCAATAGTCCGCTCCGGCGTAAGCCACTGCCATGGAGACGCCCAGAATGGCATTGGCCCCGAATCGCTTCTTGTTTTCCGTCCCGTCCAGCTCGATCATCAGCCGATCCACGCCCGCTTGATCCAACGCATCCATGCCCAGAAGCTCGTCGGCCAGCTCCTCGTTGACGTGCTCCACCGCCTGCAGCACTCCCTTGCCCAGGTATCTCTCTTTGTCCCCGTCGCGAAGCTCCAACGCTTCGTGCACCCCTGTGCTGGCGCCACTGGGCACAGCCGCCCTGCCGAAAGAACCGTCTGCCAGGGTCACGTCCACCTCGACGGTCGGGTTTCCTCGGCTGTCCAAGATCTGGCGGGCACGAACTTCAGCAATCGTGGAACTCATGGTCTTCTTCCTCGGTTCTCAAGTACGCAGTCTTCAAGTGTACCGTTTGGCTGGATCGAGCGTTTCGGCCATCCCTCGCCGCCCTCCGAGCGTCCCTGTACGCCCGGCCGGCCAGGGACACGCAGAAAGGAACCGGTATTTTGCCCGATCGACAGGGGCGTGACCAGGGAGTCCAGCAGGGTTCTTTGCTTGCACCACAAGACGTAGATGCGGCCCATTTGCCCCCTCCATATAGTAAACCAGAGTGCAAGTACGAGCGGCATGGCGGGGCCGATTTCGAGCAGTTGAAGGTCGTCCTCGCCCTGATCCAAGAGCCGGGAACACCCTATACGCTTTACACCCTGCAGGGTGGCCGCCGGGTGACGAGGGAGCAATTTCGCGTGTTGGCCGAAGGGGGGAATGGATTCCGCCGTGCATCCGAACTTTTTCCAGCGTGACAGTATCCTTTTCACGGAGCAGGAACTGGTAGCACAACTCAAACGGGCCGAGGCGGATGCGGGCTGTAAAATCACCGGCGAGCGGCCTCACCGCGGACGCTGGGATTCGGTCCGTGAGTTGCCGCTATGGGCGGAAAGAGCCGGTCTCCAATACGATTCAATTCTGGGGCAGAGGTGGTGGGCGTCCAAGCCGGCGAAGGACGGCTACTGGGTGGGAACAGGACTGCCGTACCACTTCATCGCCCCCGACACCTACCGACGCCTGGACGTCATGGAAATTCCTGTATTCAACTGCGACAACCGGGACTTCTGGGAACCCCACCAGTACTCCCTCCGATACAAGCCAGGGGCCTACAAAACGTTCCTCGCCGGGCTCGGCCTCAGCGAGGACGAAGCGTTCGAGCGGTGGAAAGCGTTTCTGGAGCAGACGATTGAGAAATACCCAACCGCGTACGGCTATAACTGGGACCCAGTGTATCTGGCCAACAATCAGCCCAAGCTCAACGCTCCCTACAGCACAGATACCCATTTCCGAAAGTGCATCACGTATGCCAAGAGCCGCGGTGTCGGCTTGATCAGCTCCAACGGCCTGAACGCGTTCTGGAGGGGACGGGAAAAGGTCGCGATCAGGTACATCGCAGGGGACGCGGGATCCTCGACTGCGAAATATGCGGTTTCGAGCAGCGTCAAGCTGGATGCGTCAACACTCATGGTGCCCCTGAAATTCCGTGGCCGAAGGGCACGCGTTTCTGTCAACGGCAGAGAGACCGATTGCACTGCGGTCAAGGTCCTTGGCAGGCAGCATGCCCTGTTCGCAGTGGACGTTGGCCCCGAGGAGCTGCTCATAACGGTCCGATATGAGTGACTGCAACGGCCTGACGTGGGACAGGCTTCTCAGCCCGTCGCCGCAACCAAAACGGATACGCGCTCGGTGCGCGCACGCCCAAGCAGCAAGACTCTATCGCACCCCCCGTTTGATCGGTGGGCCTGCCCCCGCACCAGTTCCCCCTTGATGCTGCCCCTTTCCCAACGGCGCCCGCCAGCCGGTCGGAACGGGACTTGTCCCACGGTGCCAGTGCACTTAATCACTGCAGATGGAAATGCCTGGTAAGCGGCTGGTCCGTAGACAGCAAGTCACGCCCGTTGACGGTCAGCCGGCGGCCGTTCACGATCCACGCGTGTGTTGGTTTACCTCCAGCAAACTCGATGACGGCCAGTCGCCCTTCCGCTGCGACCGGACAGCCCAAGTGGACGGTCTGTCCGGAACCGGCCAGCACGACGTATTGCTCGTTTCTTTGAACGAGGCGAAAAACGCCTGGGGGCTCTTCACGGATCGTCCCTTGTCCTTCGAACAGCGCGACGGCGAAGCGGGCGCCCTGGGCTGTGATTTGTTTTTCCAGAACGAGCGCATTGACTTCGGCGCCGCAGTCGTCCGGCTGGCAATCGCCAGGAAGCACGGCCGCCCAATGGCGGTGGGACTTCACATCCGACAGTTCGTCTGGGTGGGCCGGCGCCAGATAGTAGATGCTTTTGCCACGCAGCGTGACGGAGCGGCGGGGCCCGATCGTGGTGTCCAACGGCGTATGGAAGTTCCATTGGGCCGTGTGCCCTTGGCCCCCTTCGATCCGATCAAGGACCAGAAGCGGTCCTTCTTTGACCACGATGATCTGTCGACGGTGCACGACGCCGACGGAAGGTTTGTAGCCGTGGTGAGAGGCGCTGACGTACCACAGGCCGGGCAGATCGGCGTAGCACTCAAGCTGGCCGCCCGGCGCAACGCCTTTGCGGTCGGGATAGGATCGGCCGTCGATGGAGATGGTCTGGTGCGACATCGTGCTGTGACAATAGCGGTACGCCGGGTGGCGGTAGCTGCGCGGCGAGCCGGCATGGGTGGCGATCAGCTCGCCGTTCATCTGCACCAAAAACGACAACGCCACAGGATACGCGTGTCCTGTGTTCGCCCAGCCGTACTGGAACACGAGATACCGATCGTCGGGCTCCCAGCCGGTACGCATCACGGCCAGGCCCGAGGCTTCCAGGTGTGTGCTCAGGTATTGAGGCGGTCGGGCGATGCGCAGCGCCGAGCGGTCAAGCGGCGATGACAACAAATAGACGGCAAAGGCAAGCGGGGCCTTTTGATTCGGCGGACGGCCGCGCTGCCAGAACCGGGATGCCAGCCAGGCGTGGTCGCGGCGGTGGAAGTGGACCGCCGAGACCAGGCCGTAGACGGCGTAGTCGGTGGCGAACACGGCGGAGTGGAGCGGCGGTGTCTGGCCGGTCGGCATCACCAGCCGGGCCAGCCAATCGTAGGCACGCTCGAGGGCTCGTCCGTTTTCGCCCACAAGCAGCGGGCTGCGACGTCCGTTCCGCTCGCTGATGAGCGCCACGTACGTGATATCACGGAGACACGTCTTGTGGTACTGCGTGCACAGTTCCCGATGGCCGCCGTCAGGGAAAAAGTCCTTTTGCAAGTGCTCGGCCATGATCCGCTCGGCGCGCTCGACCCACTTTGGAGAATCCTTGAATTCCGGAAAGACCAGCCCGATGATGCCCAATCCCAGCACGGCGGCCACCTGCTGGTTGCCTCGGCGGAACGCCCGTTCCTGCCGCTCGAGGAAGCGGGCGGAGGCCAGCAGTTGTCGCATCAGCTTGACGTGGATCAAGGGCCGTAGCGACGCACTGGCGGCCAGCGCGTAGTAGTTGTCCGCCAGGATGCGCGCGTGGATGCCCGGGTAGTAAGCGCGGTAGATGGGATTAAAGCCCAGTCCGCCCTGATCGCGGCAGATCGCCTCTTGGTGGTCGAACCACGACTCAAAGATCCAGGCGAACGTCTCGGCAAACCGCTCGTCGCCCGAGAGCAGATATGCCCTGCCCAGCGGATTGAGGAACCATTGGGAGCCGACGAGGCTCACGTAGTTGGTATCGCGGGTGGGGTTGTGGAGCCACTGAATCCGGCCGCCGGGGACCGGGCCTTCGACGGGCAACCGCACCGCGCCGTGGGCGATCTGGCCGCCCGCCACTCGCCGGGCTTCCCGCAGGATCGCTTCACCCACGGCGGGAAACTGCCCGCCGATGTACTCCGGCCAACTGTCCCGGGCGAAGTGGCACGTCGGTCGGGTCCGCGCCGCGAAATAGGCGGCCCACGCGTCGGCCGCGGCCTCCCATTGCTCCGCCTCCACCGCGGCCTTCAATCTGGCCAGCCCAGGGCGCTGGAGATCGATCGCCGCCCACAGCTCCTGCTCGCTTACGCGCACCGCCTCGGGCTGGTCTGCTCCAGCGGCAGCGGGAAGTGCCATAGCCCATAGCAAGATAAGCGCCGGACGCATGCCGTGTGGTCTCCCCTTCGTGCTCGCCCCGCCGGCCATGATCGGCCCCCCGGTGTCTTCCCATTATAGCAGCAAGCCAGTAGAGTGTCTCGTAGCGGCCGGTCTGACGGCGCGTCGAGGACCATAGAGAGACATTTGAGGAAGACGGCCATGTTCAAACAAGGTTGGTTCCTGGCGTTTGTCTATGTTGCGGCCACAGCGGCGGCCGGCGTCGCTGGGGGGCACTTCGACGGCGATGCTCAGCGGCCCAACTTCTTGTGGATCACATGTGAGGACCTGAGCCCCGTGTTGGGTTGTTACGGCGACCGATTTGCCGTCACGCCGAACCTGGATCGATTGGCGGCCCGAGGCGTGCGCTACACCCATGCTTTTGCCGCGGCCAGTGTCTGCAGCCCCGCGCGGTCGTGTTTGATCACGGGCGTCTATCCCACGAGTCTGGGCACGCAGCATCTGCGTAGCGTGCTGGCTTTGCCCGCCGAGGTACGCTGTTACACCTCGTATCTGCGCCGGGCCGGGTACTATTGCAGCAACAACGTGAAGGAGGATTACAACTTCAGAACGCCGGCCGATGCGTGGGACGAGTCAAGCCGCGAGGCCCATTGGCGGAAGCGACGTCCGGGACAGCCCTTTTTCAGCGTGTTCAATATCATGACTACGCACCAGAGCCGGATCCGCTTGAGCGACGAGGCCTTCGCCCGCCGCACGTCGCGGCTCGCGGCCCGTGAGCGGCACGATCCGGCCAAGGTCCCCGTGCCGCCCTACTACCCGGATACGCCGGTGGTGCGCCGCGATTTGGCCCGGCTGTATGACCTGGTTACGGCAATGGACAAACAGGTCGGCGACATCCTGCGCCAGCTGGAAGAGGACGGCTTGGCCGACCGGACGATTGTGTTCTTCTTTTCAGACCACGGCACCGGGCTTCCCCGGCACAAGCGGTGGATCTACGATTCGGGCATTCGCGTGCCGCTGATCATCCGTTTCCCAGAACGGTTCCGTGAGCTGGCCCCCGCGTCGCCCGGTTCCGCTGTGGATCGGCTGGTCAGCTTCGTGGATTTTGCCCCCACGATGCTCAGCCTGGCGGGGGTGCCGGTCCCCGATGCCATGCAGGGCAGGGCGTTCTTGGGCCCTGCGGCTGGCCGGCCACGGCGGTACATCTTCGCGGTACGCGACCGGGTGGACGAAGTGTACGAAGTGAGCCGAGCCGTGCGGGACGAGCGGTTCTTGTACGTGCGCCATTACTTGCCGCACCGGCCGATGATGCAGCTGAGCTGGTACTCCGAACAGACGCCCACCCGCCAAGAGCTTCGACGCCTGGCTGCCGCGGGCCAACTTTCCGGCTCCGCGGCCATCCTCATGCAACCGGGCAAGCCGCTGGAAGAGCTCTACGATGCCCAGAGCGATCCGTTGATGATCCACAACCTGGCCAGCTCGCCCGAGTGCGCCGAAGTGCTCCAGCGGATGCGCCGCGTGCATCGTCGATGGGTCCTGGAGACTCGCGACACGGGCTTCCTGCACGAAGCGGAGATGCATCGCCGCGCGGCCGGATCGACTGTGTGGGAGATGGCCCGTGATCCGGCCCGGTATCCGCTGGAAGAGATCCTCCCCGCAGCCGACCTGGTGGGGCGCGGCCCGTCGGTCCGTTCGGCGATGGTCGGCCGGCTGGATCACCCCGACCCGGCCGTCCGGTTCTGGGCCGCCACGGCCCTGGTGTCGCTGGGCAGCGAAGCCCGTCCGGCGGCTGACAAACTCGCGTCCCTGCTGGATGACCCGTCGCCCACGGTGCGGATTGCCGCGGCCGAGGCCCTGTGCGCGGCCGGAGAGCCCGAACGAGCCCTCCGGGTGTTGGCCGAAGGCCTCCGTGACGACGATCCGCGAGTGCGGCTCCATGCCGCCAATGCGCTGCAGTATATCGGTCCGCACGCCCGGCCGCTGCTGCGCGAAATCGAACAGATCGTCGACAAACCCGCCAAGGGCGACGCGGCCCTCTATCTCCGCTGGGGCCTGGGCCACGTGCTGGATCAGCTTCGCGCGGCTCCGGGCCGCCCGTAACGGCGTGCGAGCCCATGGCAATGGCCGGCCGGGTCGAACGCGGGGCTATTTTCCGATGCAGAACCGGCTGAAGACGCGATCCAGGAGATCTTCGGTGTAAACGGCGCCGACCACTTGGCCCAGCTCGTCCAGGGCGACGCGTATTTCGGAGGCCACCAGCTCATCGGCTCCTCCCTCTCGGGCCAGGGCTGCGGCCCGATCCAGGCACGCGGCGGCCAGGCGCAGCGAGTGGGTGCAGCGCCGGGCCGTTGCTGCCACCACGTCGGCTTGGGGGCCCGAGGCCAGCACAGCCGCCTCGCGGATCCGCCCCCACAGCGACTGCAACCCGTGGCCGGTCAGGCTGCTGGTGGCCACTGCCGGCCCCTGGAAGTCCGTCCCCGGCGGCAGGTCGCATTTGGTCAGTACGATCAACCGGTCGGCCTGCCGCAGGCGCAGTTCGGCCCGCTCCCACCCGTTCAGGGGCCGGGTGGAATCGATGCACAGCAGCCTGAGCTGGGCGGTAGCCGCCTGTTCGGCGCCGGCCGCTTGGGCCGCGCCGGTCACCGGATCAAGTCGGCTGGCCGGCTCGACCCCGGCGGTGTCGACCAGCACGACCCGGACGCCGTCCAGATCCAATTCAGCCGTCAGGTAGTCTCGCGTGGTGCCGGCCTGGTCGGACACGATCGCCCCGGCTCGGCCCAACAGGGCGTTGAACAGGCTGCTCTTGCCCGTGTTCGGCCAACCGATGATGGCCACGCGGGACGTAGGTGAGGCGACGCCGCGGCGAGCCATCTGGTCGCGAAGCGCGGCCACCGTCTCGGCCGCTTCGGCCAACTGTCGCTGGATCTGGCCCGGGCCGAGCAGTTCCAGGTCTTCGTCGGCGAAGTCCAATCCCGCTTCCAGGTCGGCCAAAAGATCAAGCAGACAATCTCGCAACCGCCGCAGCGGCCGGGCCAATCCGCCTGCCAATTGGTTCAACGCCACCTGGAACTGGCGCGGAGTGGCTGCATCGATCACTCCCAGGACGGCTTCGGCTTGCGTCAGGTCGATCCGGTTGCAAAGAAAGGCCCGCAGCGTGAACTCGCCCGGCTCGGCCAGCCGGGCCCCGGCCTGAAACAGGCGCTGGAGGAGGGCTTCCAGCAGGGGGGGCGAGCCCAGGGTATGGATCTCCGCGGTCATTTGGCCGGTATAGCTTTTTCCGGCCGGCCAGAGATACAGTTCGCAGGGCAGGCGCCGACCGTGGCCGTCCAGCTGGATGGAACCATCCACGACCGTAGCGCGGCGGGGCAACGGAAGCTGGGCGGCTGGCCCGAGCGGCCCGGCCTCCGGGAGCGAGCGTGTGGCCCCGTGGGCCCTCTGGTCCGGCTCGGACCGAAAGACCCGCTTGAGGCAGTCGATCACGCCCGGCCCGCTCAATCGCACTATGCCCCGCGCCGCCCCGCCCGGCGGGGAGCAGACGGCAGCGATGGTCTCCTCCAGGCTATGGATCATGGCCCGTCGCCCCGGTGTATCCGGTCCCTCGGCTGTCGCCGTGCGCCGAAAGCGAACGGGGCTGGCTGGCGGCGGCCCGCCCTCCCCCTGCTTCGGCCCCTCACCACGGCATCACCGTCGCCCGCGGCTCTTTTTCTTCTTCTTGCCCGTTGCCGCTCCATCCCCGCCGACCCGGCCCTTGGCCACGAGCGAACGGACCGGCATGGGTCTCGGCTTCGGCCGCGCCGCCTTGCGAGCCTCTCCCTCTTCGGCCTGGGCCGCCTTCTTCGGCAGGAGTTTCCGTTCCGCCACGCCCCAAAGGCTGGAGGCGATGAAATAGAGGCAGAGTCCGCTGGCCACCTTGAAAAACAGGATGCCGATGAACACCATCATGAATTTCATGATGTTCTGCTGCATCCTGGTGTTCTCATCAGTGGCCGGCGGCATGAACATCTTTTGCTGGACCAGGAACAAGACGATCGTCAACACCGGCAAGAGATTGAAGTAAGGCCCCAGCCCGAATATGCCCTGGCCGCTCGTGACAAAGGCGGGCATGAATCCGCTCCAGTCGAACAGCATGTCGGGTGCGGCCAGGTTGGAGCACCAGCGCAGCCCGGGAATCAACGGCGCCTGGCGCAATTCCACATCGACCATCAGCGAACGGTAGAGGCCGATGAAAATGGGTAACTGGACGAACAAAGGCAGGCATCCGCCCATGGGGTTGAAATTGTGCTTCTTGAACAGCTCCTGCTGCGCCTTGGATCGCTTCTGCATGTCGTTCTTATACTTCTCGGCGATCCGTTTGATCTCCGGCTGCAGCTCCTGCATCTTCTGGGCGTTCAGGGCCTGTTTCTTGCTCAACGGGAACATGCACAGGCGCACGACCACGGTGAGCATGATGATGGCCAGCCCGTAGTTGAACACGACGTAATCGTGGAAGAAATGCAGGATGGCCAGCATGGGAACGGCCACCCAGCCATACCATCCATAGTAGACGACCTCCTTCAACCCGTACTTGGCCAGCAGGGCCGGCTTCTTGGGGCCGACAAACACCTGGTAAGTGTGCGAGAACGATTGGCCGGGCTCCAACTCGTGGGTGCGGCTGACCAGCCGGCAAGAGGTGTTGGTCAGCTGCAGCCAGCGGGGATGGACAGGGCCTACCCGAAGCGGCCGAGACTGGGCAAGCCATATCTGCTCCCGGTCCTGGCGCTGGGGGATCATCACCACGGAGAAGTACTGGGCGTCCACTCCGATATAGCTCAACAGACCTCGCTGCTCCCCGGCATCGTCCACGAACGGTTTCCAGACGGTCGGATCGTCCTTGGCCACGCGCGGGGCGCCCACGGTCCCAGGTTCTCCCCCGTCGAAGGAAACCACCACGTCGCGGATCCCGGCCCCTCCCCAGCCGCGGCTGACCTTGCTGGCGTACCAGTATCCCTCGGTGGGCAAACCGGTCGGCCCATCCAACTGGTAGGCCACCTGGTGCGGGGCCTGGTCGACGTTGCGGATCTCGATACCCAGCGTCAGATGGTACGCGGGATAGAGCTCGTTTCCGATCGCCTCGCGAGGGACCTTTTCCAACCGATATGTCTTAGTCAGCTCCAGTCCCCACCGGGGCAGCCGATAGCGGAAGACGGCCTCCGACGGGCCGGATCGCACCAACTCCCAGTCGCTGCCGCGGAGATCCAGCCCAGCCAGCTCCTGGTCCACGTCCGGCGGCCGCGGCTTGGGCTCCTTCCTGCCCACCTTCGGAGGCTCGCGGGGCTCCAACTGCTCGTCGTCGATCCGGTAGAGCGTCACCAGGAACGAAAGCGGATCGTACGTGGGCGGCTGGATCGGTCGCTTGGGATGGATCTCCGGTCGGAGCACCTCCAGCGGGCGAGGGGCCAACGGGGCCGAAAGCTCCAGCGGCTTGCCGTCGCGGAGCACGGCCAGTTTGACGACCTGTTTCGGGCGCCTCTTGCGAAGCTCCCGCTCCAGGGAGGCCACCCCGGTGACCGCCCGGCCATCGACGGCCACAATCACATCGCCCGGGCGAAGCCCCGCTCGGGCGGCGGGTGTTCCCGAGCCCACCACCTGCACCGGACACCCCTTGCCCTGGACGTCCGGGTCCACGACCAGGTGGCCCAGGTAGCCGCTGTAGTCCTCCGAATCGCGGTAGCGTGGACTGCTCAGTTCGATCCGCGCCACGGCAGCCCCCTGACTGGTAAGCGTAACCAGCATTCTGTAGGGACTCCGCGGATCAACCGATCCTAGTGTGGCGTAACGTCGCGGCCACCCGGGTCGATCGTCAGCCCCGGCCTTTTCCGCTGGCTTGGCCGCGGGGGCCCTTTCGGCCCCTCGGCCAGGTTCGGGTGACTCCCCGGCCTGCGGCGGCTTGGGCTCCGGGGCCTTCTCGTCCCGAGGGGCGGCGGCGTGCTCCTTCTCTACGGCCGGCTCTTTCGGTACCCCCTTTTTCGGCGGAGGTCCGAATACGGACATCAAGTACATGTTCAGCATGAAGATGCCGAACACCAGGACCAGGAACAGGATGTATCGTTCCCACGACCCTTGCGAACTGCGTGTTTCCATGCGCGGAGCACCTCAAGGTGAGGTTGGCACTATTGGGGCGCCCCGGTCGGCGCCCACCAGCATGCCGGCCTGCCGGCTCAATCTTCCCAAGCTATTCTCCCGGCCGGACGGAATCTTGCAACGCCAACCTGTCGGGCCGCGGCAGGCCGGGACGGCCCATCGCAGGCCGCCGCTCCGCCACAACCGACCGGTGCCGCACCAGGGACGTATTGACACGTCGAAGCATGTATCAAGTCCCTGGTGCCTGAGTCGTCGGCTTCCCGGCGCCGGTCGATCGAACAGCGGTGCTCTACTAGCGGCCTTCGCGCAGGCGATCGGCCAGGTAGTTGTCCAGCTCAGGGACGGCATAAATCTTCTGCACCGTCTCCTCCAGAGGATACTCCACGCGGCGGAAGCGGACCACGTCGTCCTCCAGTACCACATAGCATGCCCGAGGATCGCCGTCCCGCGGCTGGCCGACCGAGCCCACGTTGATCATCGCTTTGCCGTTGGAGAGGCGGAACTCATAGTCCAGTTCCACAGGGTCCAGGAAGTGATACTCCTCTGTAAACACCCCCGGCACGTGGGTGTGGCCCTGAAAGACGTAACGGTCAAACAGGACGAACAGCTTCTCCATCTTGCGCCGATTGTAAATGTCCTCCGGGAAGACGTATTCGTTCAGCGGATTGCGGGGCGAACCGTGGACGAACAAGAACAGGCCGTCTTTGTAATTGCGCGGCAGCTCGCCCAAGAAATCCCAACGCCGGTTGCTGGCCGAGGGGTTCCTCCCTCCTTCCAGTTGCGACCGTGTCCAAAAGATGGCTCGCTCAGCTCCGGTGTTGAAACCCTCCGGATCAAACAGCGCGCCCTGGTCATGGTTGCCCAGCAGACAGACCTGGCACTTCATCACCGCGTCGATACATTCGCGCGGGTTGGGGCCGTAGCCGACGATGTCTCCCAGACAATAGATCTCTGTGATCCCCTGGTCCTGGATGTCCGCCAGCACGGCATTCAGGGCTTCCAGGTTACTGTGGATGTCGCTGATAAGCGCTCGTTTCACGTCGTCGCACTTTCCGCCGATCTGATACCCGCGGTGGCCAGGACCGGCCTCCTGAGCGGTTGCCCGATATGTCCTGATAACGTTAAAGTCAGTCTATTGTTACAGGCCCGAGCGATCAAGTCGAGGCCCCTGGCTGGACCACTGGCCCTCGGCCAACGCCGACCGGGCCGGGGCAGTGTGGGCTGCCCGCCCCCAAGGCTGTCTCAAAACCGCACAGGCGGGCCTGCCGCCACGCCGCTGGGCGGACACTCGGGGATGGGATGGCTCGGCAGCAGCTCCACCCGCCGCTGGCCGCTGCCCACGGGTCTCCTGAGAATAGTTTCGAGGACCGCTCCGTGAAGATCCTGGCCCTGGAAACCACCGAGAAAACTGGCAGTCTGGCAGCGCTGGATGGCGCCAGGGTACTTTACCAGATGACGTTAGCTCCCCAAAAGCGGACCACCCAATCGCTGGCGCCGGGGATCAGCCGGTTGCTGCGCGCTGTGGGGTGGTCGCCGTGCCAAGTGGAGCTGGTGGCCGTCGCTATCGGCCCGGGATCGTTCACAGGCCTGCGCGTGGGGCTGACGGCCGCCAAGACGTTCGCTTACGCCACGGGCGCTACGCTGCTGGGGGTAGACACCCTGGAAGCCGTGGCGGCCCGGGCACCGCAACCCGTGGAGTCCCTTTGGGTGTCTGTCGATGCCCAGAGGAACCAGGTGGTGGCTGGCCAATTCCGCCGGGATCAAGCGGGCTGGATGCGGCCAACGGGCCCGGCGCGGCTAGTGGATGCGGACCAATGGGTCCGCGAGCTTCCTCCAAAAACGGTACTCTCCGGCCCCGCCATGCGACTGTTGCGCAAAGGGCTCCCGCCCCACCTGCGCCCGTTGGAACCGGGACTCTGGGCACCAACCGCAGCCTCTGTGGGGCAGCTGGCGGCCAGGGACTACGGAGAGGGGCGCCGGGACGACCTGTGGAGCCTCGTGCCGGTCTACTCGCGGCCCAGCGCGGCCGAGGAGAAATGGCGGGCACGGCACCGGTCGGCCAACCGATAGATTAGCCTCGCTCGGGGGATGTCGTCGCCTGCCCGGCCTGTCGACGGGGGCAATTGATCGCGGCGCCCATGCGGGATAGGCATTGACACTTCGGGTGGCTCACCATGTGCCTTCAGATCTCCTCGTCCACGACCGCTTTCTTTTGCCCCGGACTTCCTCTTGCCCCGGACCATGTCCCTTTTGCAGCGGCTGGTGGAACGTCCTCCACGGCAAGCTTGGGGGTTCGGCCAGGCCAGCCGGTACGCCTCGGGGAGAACTCTTGAACCCTGCCCACTGCGGAGGATTCCCAGCGACGGGCTGGGCGCCGCACTGCGAGTGCTTGAGTTTCGGTTGCGCATCCCATCATAGTTCGGTGGGATGGGATCGGTCTTGCTGGCTATGACAGGCTTCCGCGCCCGACGTGCTCTGTCTGGGTGACTCCGGGGTCACCGGACGGGCTGGAGTGTGACGTAGACTTTATATGGATCAGTTCGCAACGCTCTTCTGTGGACCTGCGTGAGGGCCGTTCACTACCGACGGGAGGCACAGCCATGTTTTGCGCCGACAGTATATCGAGAAGCGTCCGCCGGCTCCGCAAGACCTGTCACCGGCGGCGCAAGGGAACGGTACTGGTACTATCCGCCCTGCTGATGCTTGTTCTCATGGCTATGTTGGCGTGCTCCGTTGATCTGGGGTACATGTACGCCATTAAGGCCGAGCTCAGCCGCGCCGTGGACGCCGCGGCTCTGGCGGGCGCCGGGAGCCTGGTCGACGGCTCCCAAGTCGCCCAGCTTCGAGCAGCGGACTTCATGCTTCGCAATCGCGTGGGTTCACAAGTTCTCCTGGAAGAGCAAGACCGGGACACGCTTCTAGAAGCCTGGCTCGCAGAACACGTGAACGACTTCGAGGTGCAGGTTGGGCATTGGGACACGCAGGCGCGCGTGTTCACTCAGAGCGACTACCTGCCTTCGGCAGTTCGGGTCTCCGCGCGCTACAGCAACGCACCGTTTTTCTTCGCCCGGGTGCTGGGCTTTCAGGATTTCGACATTCAAGCTGAGGCAATCGCCCGGTACCAGCCGCGGGACATCGTACTGGTACTCGACTTCTCTGCCTCAATGAATGACGACAGCGAACTGCGAAGGATCTACAAGTACGGTGAAAGTGCACGGGCCACGGTGGAGGCAAGCCTGTTGGAAATCTGGCAGGATCTGGGATCACCAACGTACGGGAACATGGAATTCCAGCCCCAGTACGTTTCCTCGACGAATAACCAGACCATCAA
>DQVB01000731.1 GCA_015661985.1 Planctomycetota bacterium
GACCTGGTCACCCGCGGGGTGGACGAGCCGTATCGGATGTTCACCAGTCGGGCCGAGTACCGGCTGCGGCTGCGACACGACAACGCTGACCGGCGGCTGACGCCCTTGGCCTACAGCCTCGGACTGGTCGACGGCGAGCGAATGGCAAGGGTCCAGGCCAAGGAAGAGGCCATCCAACGCGTCAAGCGGCTGCTGGAACAGACCCGCAGGGGAGGCGTCAGCTTGGCTCAGTTAATCCGGCGACCCGAAGTAAGCTGGACCTCGCTGGTCAAGCTCGCTCCCCAATTGGGTTCGGTCCCGGGAGAGGTATCCCGGCAGGTGGTCAATGACTTGAAGTACTCCGGCTACGTGGCCCGTCAGGAGCTGGACATCGCCCGCCAGAAACGCTTGGCGGCCCGAATCATCCCCGGGGATTTCGATTTCTGGTCGGTCACGCACCTGCGCAGCGAAGCTCGGGAGAAGCTGGCGCAGATCCGCCCAGTCAACTTGGCCCAAGCCAGTCGGATTAGCGGCATAACCCCGGCCGATCTTGCCGTACTTCTCATCCATTTGGAGGGCCAGAAAAGCTGACAGAAGTGACCCCCACTCCGGGTGGGAATGGCAAGAATCATTCCCGTAGTGGTTGGCTTATCATCTCGGAATTGTTGCCACTGGAATCGGGAAACGGATTGGTCATCAGTGGTATTGGTCCGGCGTGAGGTCCGTCGGCGGCCGTCAGAAGCGTGGTCTGCCTCCTCCACTGGTGGGGAAACTGGTTCTCCCTGCGTGTAGTATTAACCGCGCGAGCGTTATCCCCATGAGACTCGGGCATTTGGCCAGTTTCGGCACCTGCCGGGCGTTGCGGGGTTTCCGTAAGCTGTTCCAAATCAAGAACTTAAAAAATATATACTGGTATTGACACGGTCTGGCAGATAATTATAATTGGCGCCAATTGGCAAACTCGGTAAAGTCGGCAGGACCGGGTAAGCCGCCCTTTTCCAGGAGTTGCGGGGGCTGGCGCCGGGTTGAGGGCAACCGACCCGCTTCAGCTTTCCGCTAGTCTGACATGGAGGACCAGAAGCCTTCTGGCGGGTGCCGACACCGATTGGGGGGCTTCGCTGAGACTAGCCTTTTGCCAGGGCTAGGAAGAGGGATGGCAGGATCAATGGCAACGAAGACTGTGTTCACGACCGGCGAGGCAGCCAAGATCTGCAAGGTCAGCCAGCAGACGATCATTCGTTGCTTCGACTCGGGCCAGCTGAAGGGATTCCGGGTTCCGGGGAGCCGGTTCCGGAGAATTCCGCGGGATCAACTCTACGCCTTCATGCGCGACAACGGCATTCCCACGGATGCGTTGGAGAGCGGGAAGCGCAAGATCCTCATCGTCGATGACGACGAGGAGTTGGTCGAACTGATCTCGGACGTCTTGGAGAAGGACGGGCGCTTCGAAGTCCGGTCGGTCAACAACGGGTTCGCTGCCGGGATGATGGTCAAAGAGTACCGGCCCGACCTGATCGTGCTGGACGTGATGCTGCCGGACATCAACGGCAAGGAGGTTTGCCAGCGGGTTCGCAGCGACAAGACGATGGATGATGTGCGCATCATCTGCATCTCCGGCATGGTCGAGGAGGACAAGGTAGGCGAACTGCGCGAGGCCGGCGCGGACGACTTCATGCAAAAGCCGTTCGAGGTCGACAAGCTCATCGTGCGCATGTGCCAGTTGCTGGACATCGAGGCGGTGCCCGCCGCCTGATCCGGTCGTGTTCGCTTTGGGTCATGGACGGGGTCGCGGCGGCTAGCCTGTTTGGTGCGGAGGCTTGCCCGGTTGGGTTTCCCAATCCGGATTGAGATGGGCAGGCAGGAATCGTATCCGCGACGTGGTATGTGGGCCACGCCGAACGGGCGAGGAGCCGTAGGGAAGGTCGGCGGGTGTGACGGCCGGCGCGACGCAAGCGGTGCGGCTGGCACGAAATCGGCATCACCGAGTCCACTGCGGAGGGTCACGGGAACCGGCAAGGGATGGTGGCTTTATGCGCCGTTTGCCTCCGCTGTCTGTTGGGCCCAGCAGTGTGCAGCTGCCCATGGCTGACGGGTCGGCCGCAGCCTTGGCCGAAGCGCTGCTTTGCAGTGACTTGGAAGAGCAGGCTGCGGTGCTCGGCGAGCAGCTTGTGGGTGACCCTCCGCTGATGCTATGGGTAGTCTGCAAGGCCTGGACCTCCCACCGCTTTCGTCCCCGTTCGGCCGAGGCGCTCTCCCGGTGGCTCGCTATCCACGCGCTGGAAGTGCTCCAATGGGAGGAGACCCTGAAATCGTTCGTCGCCGACGACGCCTTGGCGGCTCGTTTCGGGGATCTGGTGGCCGCCCGGCTGGCGATTGCCGATCTCGCCGCGCTGCGAGCCTCTTCCGAGGGCCAGGCCGCTGCGGAAGAGGCCTTCTTGCTGGGACTGCTGCACCAGCCGACTGAGTGGTTTGACCCATTGCCTGCCGCGGCCCGAGCCGAGGTGGACCGACTGATGCCCGGGTGGCTGTCTGCGCCCGACGTGGCGGCTGGCCTGCGACGGGTGGCCCAGGCGGCAGATGCCTTGGCCAATCGTTCGGCGGATCGGGAGGCCGACGAGCAGCTGCGAGGCGTCCGGCAGCGGGCCCAGGAGGGGCGGGGCCGATGGCTGGAGCCGGTCGCCGGGCCATCTGAGCGGCTACCGGTGCTGGCGGCCCGCCTGGCCCGCCTTCGCCAGTTGGAGTCGCGGTTCGATGAGCTGTTGGAGCAGGAAAAGCTGAATGCCATGGCCGAGCTGGCGGCCGGGGCTGGGCACGAAATCAACAACCCGTTGGCCATCATCGCCGGCCGGGCCCAGCTGCTGCTGAAGGACGAAACCGACCCGGAACGGCGCCGGGAACTGGCTTTGATGATCGCCCAAGTGAAACGGGCCCACGAGATGATCGCCGACATGCGGCTTTTCGCCCGGCCACCTCGCCCCGAGCCGGAACGCTTCGACCTGGTGGGGCTGGTCGACGCCGTGGTTGACGACATGCGGCCCGCGGTGGCCGAGCAGGCATCCAGCATCGAGCGGACCGGGCGGGGCGAGCCGCTGGAGATCGAGGCCGATCCGGCCCAGATCCAAGTGGCGCTGCGCGCCATGTGCCGAAATGCCCTGGAGGCGGTAGGCCACGACGGGCGGATCGAAGTGGATGTGCGTGCCACGGAGCACGAGGCCGTCGTGCGCATTTCCGACGATGGGCCGGGCATCCAGCCCGAGGAACGCCCTCGCCTGTTCGAGCCCTTCTATTCCTCTCGCCAGGCAGGTCGGGGCCTGGGTACGGGGCTGTCGAAATCGTGGCGAATCGTCACCGCCCATGGCGGCCGCATCGACGTGGAAAGCCAACCGGGACTGGGAGCCACCTTCATCGTTACCCTCCCTCTGCGCCGACAGTAGCCAGGGCGGACGGTCAGCAAAGTCCCTGACTGCCCCGCCGAGTCGATGCGGGCGGCCTGCGCGGCATGGCTGCCTGGTTCTCTCCAGCCCGGCTTTGCTGGGGTTGGAAGCCAAATACACTCTCCTCGGAGAACCAAGCCACTGAAGCGGCGCCCCGCCCTACGGCTTCAGCAGCCTGGCCACCGGTTCGAGTAAGGCTTCGGCGATGAGCCCATGGCCACGGGCGTACGGATGACATCCGTCCTTGATCAGATCCAGCCCGCCGGGGCGGTCGACGAACAACGAGAACAGGTCGACGCACGGAACCTTGCGCTGGGCAGCGACCTGTCTGACGGCCTGCGCGTAGCGGCGCAGCATGAAGTTGATGTCCTGGTGCTCAGCGTAAGCCCCGATGTCTTGATAGACGTATCGCCGCGACATGGGTGTTGGCGTGCAGAGCAGCACGGGGATCCCTGCCGCTTGCGAGCGGTCGATCATGGCATTCAGGTTGGCGCGGTAATCGTCCAGGCCCACCCGCGGCTGTTGGCGAGGCCGCGGGCCCGGATCGACCATGGCCGCATCGTTCATCCCGAACTGGATGATCACCAGCGCCGGCCGGACGGCCAAGACATCACGGTCGAAGCGTGCCATCGCCGTTGCGGTGTTGTCGCTGCCGATCCCGGCGTTGATCGTCTCCACGTGGAACCCGCGCTCGGCCAGTTTGCGTTGGAGCAAGTAGCGAAAGGTCTGGTATTCGCGTACGCCTCGCCGCACGCCACGTGTGACCGAATCCCCGAAGGCTACGATGCGAAGGGGCTTCGGCCAGCGGCGAGTTTCTTCGATCCACGCCCGTGTCAACCGGGCGCACAGCACGCTGTTTACGCCCGCAGGGGTACGCTGCCACCAGGCCAACAGGAGCGTGCCGTCGGCCGCCTCGGCCAGCGACGGGTAAGAGGCTTGGATGAAGCTCAACGAGCCGTCGGGGCGCAGCTCCGGTTCTGTGATCGTGCGGGGCGGGGTCCACGTGCGGCAGTCATCGGTGCTCAGGGAGACGACCAGAGGAAACCGATCCGTGGGGCTGTTGTCCAGTGCTGTAAACATCTTTGATTAGGGGGACCTTGCTGGTGGCTTTCGTTTTTTTCGTGTGTGTGCTTGGAGGATTCGGTAAACCGAGCTGTGCGTGCGGGCCCGCTTCTTGCGACGCTTCCC
>DQVB01000304.1 GCA_015661985.1 Planctomycetota bacterium
CGCATGACGTCATGAACCCATCCCAGGCTATGGCCGATTGCCGCACGCACTTCGGCAAGAGTTCTCCCTGGGAGAAGTTGAGGATCCGCAAGGACATGATGTGCACTCTGCAGATACTTTCCTGTAACCCGAAGCGCACCTTCTGAGGCAAGAACTCCGCGATTCCGTCGCGCAGCTCGACCAGCCGCCCGCTAATCTGCTTTGGCAGCTTCTCCAACGGTAGCTTGTCCAGGAGGTTCTTGATGGCCCTGACAAGGGGCGCCACTTTCGCAGCGAAATCAGGAGTTTTCGCCGCCAGGCGCAGGGCCTGAAATGCCGACTCAATGTATTTCGGAAGCTTCCCGAGCTTTGCGAAATCCCCGGCGAAGGCGAGAATGCCCAAAGCGCTGCATCCGGCGCCGAGGAAGTCCAACCGAACGAGGGAAATGATCGCCTTCACCCCGTCGCACAGCGGACTGGGGCCGATGATCCCCGCAATGTCCAGCACAAACTGACCCAAGTCGAGTAACAGCCCATCCGGATCCGGCTGAGTGTCGTCCTCGCCTTGCAGCGGCATCTGGGCGGCGGCCCACGCCTCAAACCACGCGTCGATCTGCATCCGACGCGCCTGCTCGGCCTGCACCCACGCCGGCAACCCGGCCGCAATCTCAGCCGGCAAAGGAGCCCCATTGGATTCGTGCAGCCGGATGGACCTCTCGGCCTCCTCCACCCACCCGTACGCGATGGCGGTGTCCCCAGCGTCAGCCCCGGCGGCGGCAACTCGTCCAAGGCCACCCCGACGATCAACAACACACGCTCCTTGCCAATCTGCACGGAATGATCGACCATCCAAAGAACACGCCGGTCTTTGCGGAACGGCTTTTCTTGCAACGAGGCCACGTCCAAACGCAACGTCCATTGTCCGATCGCCTTCTGCGACGGAACCTTCTGGTCGATCTCCAGAGCGTCGAAGACGAGTCTCAGCACGCCGGCGGCCGCGCGAAAGCCGACTCGCCCGCTTTGCGCACGGCAGGTAGGGTACGGTCAAGCAAGCCCTTTGGGTGGTGCGTCTTCGGTCGCTCACTTCCGCCAACGAAGCAAACACCGTGTCCTTTGCCGATGGCCTGGCTTGCGCCGACGTACCAAGAGTGCACGCGACCTCGACAGCACCCCACGGTGCTTGGCGGCGTGCTTCCCCATTTTGGATAGTAGCGGTAGGGTGGGTCAAGGCCCGCGGCAGTGGCCGCACCGGGCCGTTGAGGAACATGAACCCCAATACGTCGCCACTGGTGCGGGCCGATGACCCACCATCATCGGCCAAGAGACAGAACGCGACCTCGACAGCACCTTGCCGTGCGCAATACGGACGCGCTTGGCCTGCCCGATCGCCAGGGCAATCAGGGTCACACAGTATTGGTGGCCCCGAAGCGAACGCTCTTGGAAGAACCGAGCAGCCACCTCCGAATTCTCCGGCAACGACTGCTGAAGCAACTGCGTCTGGGCCAGTTCCAGTCGGCGCCGGGTCTCGTCCCGTTGTTCCCGCAGCTGTTTGGCTTCCCGGCGCAGGCGGGCCGCCTCCGCCTCGGCCCGCTCCACCCGCTGGCTTTCCCGTTTCCGTCTGCGGCGAACCTTCGATCGAGAAGCGGTTCCTATTGCTCTGGACCGTCGGCGTTCCTTTTGGCATCCTTGCTTCATGGTCGCGCTCCTTCGCGGTTCGAGTCGGGTTCGATTTCACTTTAACGACCCCGAACCATACCGAATACGCGTGCCAAGCGTTGAGGACTTGGTGTTCAATCAAACGTGCATCACCTTTCTCTGGCGGCGGTCGCCGTGTAACCTGTGTAGGCGCCGGACGGGGGCGGTCGGCGGCTTGGTGCGGGCCGACTGGAAGCCGGTTTCATGGTTCGGTCCCCAGTGGCAACCAAACTGGTCACACACTCCGCCGCCACGGCGGAACTGGCCGTTTTCACAAGCTGCGCCGGGGAGAGGAACAGATCCACAACGGTACAACAGGAGCACAAGCGATGAACGGTATGCTAGTGGCAGTGACCTTAGGGTGGGTGTTGACCGCAGCGGACGCTGGCCCGGTGGGCGTCAAGATGGAGCGAGACGTTCCGGTCCCGATGCGCGACGGTGTCGTGCTGCGGGCCGACGTCTCCCGTCCGGATCGCGGCGGCCCCTATCCGACGCTGGTGATGCGTACACCATACAACAAGCAAGGGCGAAGGTTTGATCGGTACGTGAAGGCCGGCTACATCGTGGTTTGCCAGGACGTGCGGGGGCGCTATGCGTCGGAGGGACGGTGGGAATCGTTCGTGCGATTCAAGACCCGTGATGGCGAAGACGGCTACGACACGGTCCAGTGGGCCGCTCGCCTGCCCGGTTCCAATGGCAAGGTTGGCACTTTTGGGGCGTCGTACAACGCTTTCGTGCAGTGGCGGCTGGCTCCGCTGCGGCCGCCGGCGTTGGTGGCCATGTCCGCCCACAGCATCCCGGCCCGCTATACCGACCTGGAAGGCCCGGGCACGATCCGGCCCGGCCGCCGGCTGAACTGGTGGATCACCGCCATGACACCCGACCTGCGACGGCGCGCGGGCCGGCCCGGGACGCACACGCCGCAAGAGGCCCGGCGGCTGTGGCGGGAGGGCGGGGCGAAGAAATGGCTCTGGTTCCTGCCGTGGTCGGGGTTGCCCCGGGAAGTCTTCGAAGACGAAGCGGACGCCGTGCAGTACTGGCTGCGCCATCCCCATACCGACCCCTGGAAGCTGCACGAGGGCGTCCGTCAGATCACCGTGCCGAACCTCAACGTGATCGGCTGGTACGACCACTGCAACGGCGACCTCTTGCTGGACCGGGCGATCCGCACCCAGGCGGCCACCGAGGTGGCCCGGAAAGGCTCGCGCACCATCGTCGGGCCCTGGGGCCACGTGGGGCGCGGCCGACGGGGCTACGGCAACATCGACTTCGGCCCCGAAGCGGCAGTGGACCTCGTGGCGCTGGAGATCCGCTGGTTCGACTACTGGCTGAAAGGAAAGCCCACCGGCATCGACAAGATGGCGTCCTACCGGATCTTCGTCATGGGCGACAATCGGTGGCGCGATGAGCCCGAGTGGCCATTGCGGCGAGCCCAGCCCAAGGAGCTCTATCTGGCCAGCGGCGGAAAGGCCAACACACCGGCCGGCGACGGGCGGCTGGTGGCTGACACGCCAGCTGCCGCGGGGACAGACCGCTATGTCTACGATCCGCGCAACCCGGTCCCCTCGCTCCACGGGCCGGCTCTGTTCGTCATCCCCACCGATCAGCGTCCCCTGGCCGATCGCGAAGATATCTTGGTCTACCAGACCGAGCCGCTCTCGGAGCGCATCGAAGTGACGGGCAACCCGGTGGTCGAGCTCTACGCCGCCTCGTCAGCCCCCGATACTGACTTCTTTGCCCGACTCATCGACGTGGCCCCCGACGGCTTGGCCCGCGATGTGGCGCTGGGCATGGTGCGAGCCCGCTACCGTGACGGCCTGGACAAACCCAAGCTGATCGAACCCGGGGCCGTGATCAAATACACGATCCGCATGGGCCCCACGTCCAACGCTTTCCTGCCCGGCCACCGCATCCGGTTGGACATCACCAGCTCCGACTTCCCTAACTACGACCGCAACCACAACACGGCAGCCGACCAGAACGCCGACGCTGAGCTGCGCACCGCCCGTCAAACCATCCACCACGGCGGCCCGCACCCCAGCCGCCTCATCCTGCCCTGGGTCCCCAACGGCTCGAAGCCTTGAGCAAAGACAGCCCTTCACAGGGCGCGGATCGACGAGAATTGTCGATGTCGGGAAGTGCTTCGCGACGGTCGTTTAACGGCAAGCCGAAGGCGCCGGTGCAGGAGCGTGGCCGCGCGACGGGTCGACGCGCGTGTCTTCGACTTCCCTCGCCACGCCGGCG
>DQVB01000305.1 GCA_015661985.1 Planctomycetota bacterium
CGTCGTGTGGCTGCCGGGCGGCGTGTCGGGCGCGTCTTCTCGCTGCGTCCGGTACCAGACGAAATCCGGTGCGCCGTCGCCCCAGTCCTGGCCATAGCGGCGGTTGATGACCAGATGCAAGAACTCCAAGTTCGTGCTCCACGACAGCGGCCCCGTGGCCCGTAGCGTTTGATGGACGCGCAGGGAAAACGAGGCGCCGGCGGCCGGCTCCAGCGTGATCCGGGTCGGCATGATGACGTTGCGGTCCGGATCGACGGCCGTGAAGTGAAGCGCCGCCTTTGTCGGTCCCGTGTCGCCCGAGCTTTCCGTGATCTTCCTGGCGTAGCAGTCGCCGTAGTACTTGTCGAACTTGCCGCTGAACCAACAGAACGGCTCCCACTGCGGGCCGTAGTACACCGTCACCGGGTACTCGACTTTCGGCTGGGTCAGTTGGTCCAGATCAACCGAGAACAGGGCGTGGCCGCAAGCCCTGTCGGTTGTACCGAACCAGACGTTCGTGCCCTCGACACGCACGATCTGCACGCCCGGGCCTTCGCTGATCACAAGCCGGTTGCCGCCGGCCCTCAGCTGAGCCCGGATGCGAACCGCGTCCGCCCGGCCCTGCTTCAGCCCGCCCGTGGCCAGCAGCTCGACCGCCTCCGGCCGCCCGTCATTGACGCTCACCGCGACATGCCCGCCACGGCCCAGTCCTTCGACCAGGATCGTCGCCCGCCGCGACGTTTCGGACGATAGGGTGAACCGGCCACGCTGAGAACCGTTCGGAATCCGAAACCGGTACTCGGCGCGCAGGTGCGGCGCCCCTTTCGGTTCCCGTTCACCGCTCGAACACAGAGCGCAAGCTGCAGCCAGCACGGCAAAGGGCAAGAGGCAACACCTCACCTTCAATCGGCCTGTCCACATGGTCGTCACGCTCCCGTCAGTCTCGTCGGTGGGCACGGTCCACACTGCTACTCGTCCCGCTCACGCGACATCGAAGGCGGTGTGTCCCCTGGACGGCTGCCCCACGCTTTGTTCGGCTCAGGGCCCAGTTCGAGCTCCAAGCGTCCGCCGGCAACGAGTTCCCGATGATGGAACCACGGCCGCCCCAACGGCTGGCCGTTCAGGCGTGCCGACTGGATATACACGTTCCGCGGGGAATTGTTCCTGGCGATGATCTCGAACGTCTTGCCCGGATAGTAGCGCGGATCGAGGTGGATGACGACGCGATCGAAGATCGGGCTGGTGATCTCATAGACGGGCTTCCGGGCCGCACCGCCGCGCACTTCGAAAAGTCCGATCGCCATCAGCACACCCAGGCCGCCGGCCTGGCCTTGGTCTTCATCGCCGCGGTAACCGTTCTGCGGCGTGACGCCGCCGAAGGTTTGCCGCTTGACCTGCCGGACCCACTTCTGCGTCAGCCACGGTGCTCCGGAGTAGTTGAAAAGGTGCGCCATGGGGTATGACGGCTGATTGCCATAGTTGACGTAAGGCGACAAGAAATCGCGTTCGGCGCCCCGCTCGAACGCCTCGTTCAGCTTGCGGTTGAACGCCTCACGTCCGCCCGTCAGCTCGATCAAACCCGTCGTGTCGTGCGGCACGAACCACGTGTATTGCCAGGCCGTGCCTTCGCACCAACCTTTTTTTCCTTTGGGATCGAACGGTTCCAGCCAGGAGCCGTCGGAGTTGCGCGGCCGCATGAAACCCGTCTTTGGATCGAAGAGATTCCGGTAGTTGTGCGCGCGGCCCATGAAAAGGCGGTAGTCATCGTCTCGGCCGAGGGCTTTGGCCATCTGGGCCAAGCACCAGTCGTCGTAGGCGTATTCGAGCGTCTGGGCGGCTCCGTCGGCATGCCAGCCGTGCCGTGCTTTTCGGTCGTCGGGAATCCAGCCGCGCTGGATGTAGTACTCCACACCCCCGTCGATGCACGTGTCGTGTTCATAGCCGGCCTTGCTCATCAGGCCGCCGGGGAAGGCATTCTTGCGCATCCCTTCGTACGCGGCCTGGATATCGAAATCGCGGATGCCCTTCATGTAGGCACCAACGATAAACGGCGTCGAATGGGCGGCGATCATCACGAACGTGTAGTTGTGCCCGGACGGACCTCGCGGGATCAACCCGCCGTCCTTGTACATGTCGACCAGGAAATTGACCCATTGACGGGTGATGTCGGGGTAGGCCAACGACCAGACGACATTGATATTCCAGAAGGTCGTCCAGAAGGCATCGCTGTTGAAGTGGGCGTATTGGGGTTCACCGTCCGGGCCGAACGGAATCTGTCGAATGACGGGTTTCGGCCCGGTCATGTCGCAGTACTTGCCGTCCACGTCGCTGGTCATGTGCCGACCCAGAAGGACGTGCCAGAGGTCCGTGTAGAAGCGCGTGCGCTGCTGCGGTGTGCCGCCGTGGACTTCGATCCGTCCGAGCCAGTCGTTCCACACCTGGCGTGACTCGCGGCGCACTCGGTCGAAGTCCCAGTGGGGCAGTTCGGCCTGAAGGTTCTTGCGTGCTTGATCCGTGCTGACGTACGAGATGGCCAGTTTCATCTGAATCACATCGTCGACGGCCGGAGCAAACCGCACAAACGCCCCGCAGCCTTTCCCTTTGAGTTCGTTTCCCTCTTGTAGCCCGCTCGTTCCTTGCCAGCCGCCGAAAGCGTCGAAGGGCCGGTCGAACCGAGCGACGAAGTAGATCGTACACGGTTTGGGGCGGCGACGGGTCGGCGCGTTCGTGACGTAGCCTTCCAGCTCGGTCGGGCTGACCCGCCGGGCCAGCGCATCGGACATGTCCGCCGGGCCGCATTGCGTCCCGAGATCGAACAAGATGTGGGCCGGGCCGGAGCGACAAAACCTCCAGCGGTGAAACCCAACGCGATTGGTCGAGGTCAGCTCGACCTGAATGGCGTAATCGTCGAGCGTGATGCGGTGATAGCCGGGATGGACGATCTCGGTATCGTGAGAGTACCGCGATCCGTAGACGTCCGAACCTTCCGGACCTCGCATGGGGCCCGTCGTCGGCATGACGGGAATGCCGCCCAACTGCCAGGCGTGCACGTGGCTGAACCCGCGGACTGTCTGTTTGTGATACAGGTAACCCGTCTTCCACGTGCCGTTCATCTCCATGTCGGGGCTGAGGCTGACCATCCCGAAGGGCCGGCACGCCGAGGCGAAGAACAGCCACCGGGCGTTCGTTTCGCCGGTGCCGATCAGCGGGTTGACCCAATCGACGGGCTCCCCGCCCTCCGGGGGGGCAGCCAGCAGGCCTTGCTGGACGAGCAGCAGGGAAAGACCGGCCAGCACGATCAAAGCGGCCGGCCTGTGGTGATGCCGCGGTTGACCCTTTGCCATATCTGCGCCCTTGCCGACTCGTTGCCTTCGGATCGTCATTCGCTACTCGGAAAGGTTACCCGGAAACCTGCTCGACGTCGACCGGCCGCGCCGGCCGCCGATGCCGATCGGCCTGTCATCCCGGGCGCCGCCATGACCCGGACGGCCGCACCCGCCCGAAGTCGGCTCACCCACTTGACTTAGGGACGATGACCGATTTGCGGTGACAGGGCCGTTCTCACAGACCCGGATTGCCTCTATGATGGGACGATCCGTGTCACAAAGCACCCGATTCCTCTGGCGTGAACCGGGAAGAGAGGTCGTACGGCGAGAGAAACGGACCCAGTTGGAGAGTCGATGGCCATCACTGAAAGGCTGCAAACAGGACCAACGGACAGTCACACCATCTACGACCAGGTATTCTGGCTGTGCTATCTGGTGAACTTCTCGCTGGTCGCAGCCAACACGCTCACCTTCCGCTTTGCCGAGTTTGTGCGTCTGCTGGGCGGGACGGAACGGGTGACGGGGACCATCGTGGGCATCGGGCTGGCGGCAACGCTTCTGGTGCGATTCCGGCTGGGTTCAGACATCGACCGATTCGGGACGCGACGACTGTGGCTGGCAAGCGCCGTGCTTTTTGTCTCCGGAAGCGTCCTTTTGGCGCTAGCCCGCTCGCTCTCCTGGCAGATCTACCTGGCTCGCGGGCTCTTCTCCGTAGGCGTGGCGGGCATGTTCACCTGTGTGATGGTTTTCATCCAGGACCACGTACCGCCGGAGCGGCGCACCGAGGCGATCGGGAATCTGGGATCGAGTGGGTTCCTGGGCATGATCGTCGGCTCTCTGCTCAGCGACTGGATTCTGAGCGCCTTGCCCGCCGGGCGCCTGCAATTCGAGATACTGTTTGGGAGCACGGCGGCGCTGGGGGTGGTCTGCGCCGTGCTCGTGGCCGTCGTGACCCGGCGCGACGGATCGCCGCCCCAGCGGATTACGCCGCCTTTTCACCGGCTTGTCCTTGCCTACTGGCCGGGATCGGTCGTGCTGGCCGCCATGATGATCGGCGTCGGCGTCACGGTGACCACCGTCTTCCTGACCCGCTTCTGCACGGCCCGAAACCTGGGTGGGATCGGCCTGTTCTTCAGCGGCTACTCGGTCTCGGCCTTCGTCTTTCGCATCCTGACGCGCCGCTGGAGTCATACCGTCGGGCGGCACCGGATGATCCTCTACGGCCTGGCCGGCCACGCCAGCGGACACCTGCTGCTGATCCTGGCCCGCGCGCCGTGGCAACTGGTCGTGCCCTCGATCGCCTGTGGATTCGGCCATGCGTTGCTCTTTCCCGCGGTGGTGTCCCTGGGCGCGGGCAAGTTTCCTCGCCCCTATCGAGGGACGGGGACCAACGTCATGATCGGCTTCATCGAAATCGGGTTGGTATTGGCTTCTCCGTCACTGGGTTGGATCATCGACGCGTACGGGTTCGAGATCATGCTGGGCACCACAGCGGCGTTGGCTGTGGTGACCGGTCTGGTGTACCGGGTGACCGGCGCGCGCAGCTGCGACCGGGAAGGAGAAGACGAAGAAAGGGGACGGCCGTGGACGGGTCCGTCAGCCCCGTCCCGCGCCGATACGCCACCGCAGCCGGCCGCCCCAGCGGACGGACCGCGCGCTGCGCCGGACGAGGACGACCTGCAAACGCCTTTCCCCTATACGGGCCGCACGGCGTGAGTCGGTAGGTCATGCCCTGCATGAGGGATTCCCGTTCAACACGACCAATGTCGTTTGGTCCGCCTTGGGCAACGGCTCTTGGCCAGAAGTGATCGAATGCAACGGGCCACGACGCTCCACCCACCCGCGGACACAACATCCTGATGGGCGGGTAAATCCCACGAAAATGACACGTTAAACGGTAGGCATACAACCTTTCGGGTGGTTCGCCCTGGGGCAAACGGTGGCGGCGCCTCCGCCGGCATGGTATGATGTTAGCTACCTGCCTGGTCCGCCGTGGGCGGTTTTTCCGCTTGCGTAGTGTGGACCGTGGACCCACCGGCCGAGAGTTGACGAACTCCCACCGCTCGGCTTACGATGTGTGGCTCACCGCTTTGAGAGTCTATCCCTGCCTGGAGAGTGCAGGGAAGCGCAGCAAAGGTCTCGCATGATCCGCAAAGAGTCCAGCGACGGCATCGGGTATTCGGTCGTCGACCTGAATGGCGTCTCCCACGTGTACGCTTCGGCAGTGCCGCGCACGGGAGGGACGTTTGAGGAGCAGGCGCACGATGCGTTGCGCACCATTGAGGCTGTGATGCATGAAGAGGGCACCCACGGTTCGATCGTGCAGCAGGCGGTCTTCTTGCAGGACAGTGCCAAGGTGGGCGACTGTCGGCGGATCATGCAAGAGTTCTATGGCAACCAGATGCCCGCCACGACGTACATCTGGCAGCCGCCCTGTTGTGGCAAGGCGTTATCCGTCGAGGCCTTGGGGGTGGGCAGTGGCGGCGAGGATGTGGCGATCCGGCGCGTGAGCGACCGGCTGGTGGTCACGCGGCACGGGGGCGTCTCCTGGATCCATTGCGGCCACGTGGTGCCGGAGCCCTCGGCCGTGGGTGTATACCGACGCTCGATGAGTGCCTTCCGGCGCATGGCGGAGCTGTTGGCCACCCAAGGGATCGGGTTTGAGCAAGTGATCCGCACCTGGCTCTATTTGGGTGACATCGTTGGTATGGAGGGCAGCACCCAACGGTACAAGGAGCTGAACCGAGCGAGGACGGATTTCTACCGAGACATCCGGTTCGCCGAGGGGCGTACGGCACCGGGGTTTCGGGGCACGGTTTACCCGGCCAGTACAGGGATCGGCACGGACAACCATGACATCGTCATGAGCTGCATTGCCCTGAGTGCCGAACCGGACCGGGTGCAGCTGATGCCCCTGGAGAACCCACAGCAGACGTCGGCGTTCGAGTATTCGGCCAGGTACAGTCCACAGAGTCCCAAGTTCTGCCGTGCCATGGCGCTGACCAGCGGCCCGTGCTCGACGATCTTTGTTTCCGGGACGGCCAGCATCACCGATTCGGAGACGCGATGGGTTGGCGATGTGGAGCGGCAGACGCACCAAACGCTGGACAACATCGAGGCGCTGATTTCCGAGCGCAACTTCCGACAGTACGGCTGGGCGGGATGGGGCGCTACGCTGGAGGACCTGGCCTTGGCGCGGGTGTACATCAAGAACCAGGACGATTTTGCCAAGACGCGGGCCGCCTGTGAATCGCGCTTCGGAGAGGTGCCCACCATCTACGCCGTGGCCGACGTCTGCCGGCCGGAGCTGTTGGTGGAAATCGAAGGAATCGCGTTCTCGGCCCGCTGCGTCCGTTAGCTGGGCTGTTCACCAGCCTGTGCACCAGGCCGTTCAACGGTACTGGCCCGCGTCGTAGCGCTGCCAGAACAGGCTGGGCGATGTGCGGTCGTCGCCGTACTCGGGTTCGCCAAAGGCCGTGCCGATCTCGCGCAGCGTATGCATCGCCCGAGCATACTCGATGCCCTTCTCGATCCGCCCCGGCGTGAAGATCAACCGCGTCAGTCGCAGCCAACGGAGGACGGACAAATCGCTCACCGGTGTGCGAGCGATGTGCAGACGTTGCAACGTGGGATGCCCTTTGAGCGGAGTCAAATCACTGACGCGTGTGCCCGCCAGCGTCAAACTGACCAGGGGCACGGTGGCCAGCGGACGGATGTCTTCCACAGGCGTATCGTTCAGCCACAGCATTCCCAGGTAGCGCATGTCCCGCAACGGCGTCAGATCCCGGACGCGGGTACGCAGCAGGTTCAGTTCGCGGATCGGGGCGCCTTCGAGCGGACTAATGTCCTCCACGGGCACATGGCTCAGATAGACCACCTCGAGCGGCTTGCCGCGCAGCGGCGAAAGGTCGGTCACCTGCGTCTCGCTCAGATCGACGACCACCAGCGGCAGTTCGGCCAACGGGCTGATGTCCCGCACGGCCGGGTCATTGACGGCTACACCCACACCTCTGCCCATCGGCTGGACGAGCACTTGGCCGTCAAAGCCGGGGTTGACCTGCTTCAGCGCTCGGCGCAGGTCCTCGGGCGAAGGGATCCGTACCGGCGCACCGCGTGGCTCACCCGACCGGTCCTCGCCCACAGCCGCCGC
>DQVB01000078.1 GCA_015661985.1 Planctomycetota bacterium
GGCCCGGAAACCAACTCGGCCCCGTGGGCCAGGTAATCGTCGTCGGTCAGGCCTGAGCCCAGCCCGGCCCCGGTTTCGATGAGAACGCGGTGGCCGGCACGAGTCAGCTCCTCCACGCCTACGGGCAGTATCCCCACGCGATACTCGTCCCGCTTGATCTCCCGTGGTACGCCAATGATCATCGGCCCGTTCCTTCCGCCCGGTGCTCAAGTCGCCCGCCGTGCTGCCCTCGATGGAGCCGCCCTTTGCCGGCGTCAGCCCCATGGTCCTCTGTCGCAGCCCCACGATCTACTGTCCGGCAGCCCGCAGCGTGCAGCAAGCCGCCCCCCGAGTGTAAACCATTATCGCAGCTTGAGCCGTTTCGCCTACCCGCCCGCTGGCCGCCGATCGGGAACCCTGGTACGCTGAGCGTAGCCGATCGATGCAGGATCGAGGAGGAGAGGACTGTGAAGCTGGTCGCCTACCTGTTGGCTGCGCTGTTGGGGCTGCTGGGTCTGGTGTTCATCCTCGGGGCCCAAGGGCTGTGGATGCGCGTGGTGATCGGGGTGGTGCTCCTCGTGGCGGCCGGCGCCCTGGTGTGGCTGGCCCGCCAGCGGCCCGTCCAGGTGACCACCATCCAGAAGATCGACCTGTCTGGCGACGTGGACCTGGAAGGCATGACCTGCCGCTCCTGCGGTGGCAGCCTGAGCCGCAAATCGATCTCGGTCCAAGCCGGGGCGGTGTTCATCCAGTGCGAGTACTGCGGCGCCGCGTACCAGCTCGAGGAACGACCCAAATGGTGATCCCTCAGCCGCTGCTCAGGTGCCTCGGGCGTTTCGCCCGTGCCTTCGGCCGCGACGTGGCCAGCTTTTGTGGCTGGTTGCAGACGCGGCGGCCGAGGCCCGGCCTGCGTACGTATCACTTCCAGCTGCCGGGGGGGCGTCGGCGCGTGCATCTGCGGATCCAGCCCGATGGTTCCGGGCTGCTGTTGGTGGACGTGACCGACGCGATCCATTTGAACCCCACCGCGGCATGGATCGCCAGAATGGCCCTGGAAGGGGTGCCCGAGGAGCATGCGGCCAGGGCCGTGCGGCGGGTGTTTCAGCGCCCGGACCCTCAAGCCACGGCCGATGCGCGATCGATGTACCGCCTGGTCGAACACATCCGTGCAACGGGCCAGCGGTGCGTGACTTGCGGATTGGATCAGTGTCAGCGGCGGGCGTGGTTCAGCGTGCCGGTCCAGGCCCCATACAAGGCGGACTTGGCCCTCACCTACGCCTGCAACAACGTTTGCGCCCATTGCTACAACCCGCCGGGGCGAGCCGGCAGGGGTGTGTTGGACCAGCGGCAGTGGCGCAGAGTGCTCCAGCGGCTGGCCCGCATCGGCGTGCCCCACGTGATTTTCACCGGCGGTGAACCGACGCTGGTGGCCGGACTGGATGGACTGATTGCCCACGCCGAACAGCTGGGCCTCGTCACGGGCTTGAATACCAACGGCCGGCGGCTGGCCGACCGGCACTACACCTGGAGCCTGGCCCGTGCCGGGCTGACCCATGTGCAGATCACGCTGTTCTCCCCCCAGGCAGCCGTGCACGACCGGATGGCCGGGGCTGCGGCGTTCGAAGAGACGGTGGCCGGGATCCGCCACGCGTTGGAGGCCGGGCTGCATACGATCACCAACACGACGCTCACCAGTGAGAACGTGAGCTGTGCCGAGGAGCTGGTCGATTTCCTGCACCGACTGGGCCCGCGCACAATGGCGCTGAACGGGATCATCTATTCGGGCCGCGGGCAATGGTGCCGGGACGGACTGCCCGAGCAAGAGCTGGCACCCGTGCTCGTCCGTCTCCGCCAGCGGGCCGAGCAACTGGGGATGCGGTTGCTCTGGTACACGCCGACGCCGTATTGCCGCCTGTCGCCTGTGGCGTTGGAGCTGGGGCCCCGGCGGTGTAACGCCGCCGAATACTCCGTGTGTATCGAGCCCACGGGCGATGTGTTGCCCTGCCAGTCGTACTATGTGCCGGCGGGCAATATCCTCCGCGACCCGTGGCAGCGGATCTGGAACAGCTCGCTTTTCTTGAGCTTTCGCCGGCGGGTGATCGATCCGCAGGGGTGCGGCTTGCCCCAAGCCTGTTGGGAATGCCCCGACCTGGAGCTGTGCGGCGGCGGGTGCCGGATCGCCAGGGAGCGCTCTGGCGGGTTGGGCTCCGAGTGGCCGGGCAGCGCGGCGATCGCCAATCCACCTTGATCGACCTGAGAGTATGGGCCGCCGGTTCCTTCAATCAGCCTGCGGCCGCCGCTTCTCGAACAGGTCGTACAGGTCGAACAGCACTTCGCGCAGGTTCCCCTGCCGAGCGTGAAAGCGGGCCGCCACCTCGTCCGGACTGATCAGGTGGGCATGGTCGCCCAGCAGCTGGGCGACGATCCGCTGGGTTTGGGCCAGACTGACGCTGGTGCGAGCCAGGTCGGGCAGCCCCATGGACCGGTGGGCGGTGACCAGCAGCCCGGTCTGGCGGCGCCGACAAAAGCGCCTCAGCCGCCAGCGGCCCCAGCGGGACAGCTGTTCGTAGCCGTCGATCACCAGAAGCGGGTTGCGGTGCCCGGCCACGGCGAGAGCGGGCCGTCGAGGCAACCGCCGCTGGGCGTCGTGCAGTTCAATCCGGATCACCGAACGGCCAGCCTTCCGGAGGGCCGGCTCCAAGGCAGCCACCAGGGCCGACTTGCCGCTACCGTGATGCCCCACAACCTGGCCCCACCACCCGTTGCGGCGCAACCGGGCCACCAGCCGATCCGGGTCCTGGCCCGCTACAAACTCGTAGGGGATCGCCCCGGGCCGAACCCGGGCCGAACAGAAAGGATTCACCGCCCGCCCGTAGCCGTTCGTCACGGCCATGACGCCTCAACCGCAGGCAGGTTGCCCAGCCGGAAACCGGCCTCTCCCACAACTTCCTTGCCGCGCCGCGGGAAAACCCGTACCCGCACACACCAGCGCAACTTGATCGTCACCCCTTCGTAGCTCAGCGGGCTGTTGGGCAAAACCGTCTCGAACTGGCCCGTCGGCGGGCCATGCATCTCGAAATCGTCCGGCGGAATACGCTGGAAGTGATGGACGGCCAAATCCTCGTCTCCCTTGCCCTCCGTATGCCACAGCACCGAAAGCTCCACCGCCCGGATGTCCTCCGGCCAAAGCCCTTCGATCCGATATTCTCCTCCCAGCGTCTCGCCCGGAAAATACGTTCGTCCGCCCCGGTCGAAACGGATCAGCACCCGCGCCTCACTCTTCACCCCAGCCGCCGGCCGTCCGGATAGACGACGATGGGAAACGATCGTTCGTAATCGGGCCATCCTTCTGCGCTCCCTTTAACCACCAGTTTCCACTTCACCTCGTTGTGATCCGCCTGGAACGAATGCATCGCCTCGCTCGGGATCACCAACTCGCACTCGGCCTCGAAGGGCAAACCTCGTCGCACCTCGAACTGCGCATGCTGGAACACCCGCTCCTGGTACACACACCGCGTCTCCGTGCGCGTGTTCGTTCCTTGCTGGTACCGCGTCTCCTCCTCACACCGGAGATAAATCTCCAGCGACTTCAATCGCAACCGGCCGATCTGCGAAACGAACAACCGATACCGGCCACCGGGCCGCAACGGCTGCTCCGATATCTCCAAGAGCGTCGGCCCGATGCCAGTCACCAAGACAAACTGGCGGACGAAATAAACCGCCAAACCCACGCCGATCCAGAGGAACGGAACAATGAGTGCCGTCAATACCCAATCGTGTTGCCCTCGAAGATGACCCCGAATGGCCAGCGCCAACAGCACGGCCACCAGGCCGTTCCACACCAGGCAGGCAGTCAGGCTCACCCCCATGCCCCACACCCACTGCGTGCTGGCGGGCAAACGAAACGCCAACCGCGTGCCGGGGCTGTCCATGATGTGATCCCCCGAGGGAACATGGGGATACTCGACCACCGGCCGGCCCCGTCGCCGCAACGTGTCCTCGAAACTCTTTCCGGACCGGGCCGCCCGCCGCTCGGCCGACTTGCCCCAGGTGGAAAGCGTATAGGCCAACCCGCCACCGCCAAACGCCACAAAAACCAGAGGCACGGCAAAAACCAGCCAAAACCACCAGCTCATCCCTCGAGCCAAAACGGCCACCCCAGGATCGGCCGGATCGTACCAACACGGATAAAAAGGCCCCCGGACCGGATGCGAAGGGCTGAAACGCGCGATTGCCCGCTCGGCGAACTCCCGGTCCGCCAAGTAGCCCCCCCGAGGGCGAAAACGCCAAATGTCATACGTCCATATCCGATAGGTCCGCCCGCCCACCTCGTATTCGATCAGCACCTCCGGCCGGTAGGACAACTCGTCCCCGGCCACCCTCGCCGCGACCCGCTTGTCCAGTACTCGACAGCGAGTCTCCAGGAACTCGTGGCTGGCCCGCCACTGGGGCACCACATACAGGAAAACCAACAACGCCAACCCGACCAGCCCCAGCGCCAACACGCCGGAAAAGAACACCGCCTCGCCAACCCACCCCAACACGCCCGAACCGGTGCTGCGATGGCCTCGCTTCTTGCCGTAAATGCGAAACCTGCTGCGAGCCACCCTGGCCACTCCCCACTCGGGACCTGCTAGGCCGCCGCCCGAACCACCACAAGGCAGCCAGCGCCATCAATGCCAACCGTCCGCCCGATACAGCGCCTGTACCTGCTCAAACGGTACCCACCTCCCGACCACTTCAATGGCGCCCCGAAGCTCCTTCGCCCGACATGGGTCCTCCCCGATCGCCAATGCCGAAGTATACCAAAACGGCCCCTGCCGGGAAGGGACGAAGGCCCCGGGGTGCCACCATGTGGAGGGCCTCTGCCGGCCATAGTTGCTACCAATGTCCATGTTTACCGCACCTTGCGCTCTAGAGACAATCTCGACTGGCGGAGCTGCTGCGCACCGAGCACGTCCCGGTCGCCCCGTACCTCCGCACGCAGACAACCGCCGCCCGCAATGCATGGACCGACCAGTGGCTTGCCCCACGCCAGGCCGCACCGGCACAGCGGGGTGCAAGTCCTGGCCAGGGTCTGGTCTGGGCCCTGTAACCGAAGGTGACTGCGTCTCCACAAAAGGGGGTGGCAGTAACCGGAGGTGAACGAGCAGCCCGTACGATGAGAAACCGCGGTTGTGGATGGATAACCGACGCATCGCCGTTCGTGCCGGCAGAAGAGCATCTACAAGCTTCACTGCAGCGCTTTGGGCGGAAACGAATGAACGTGACGCCCTCGGTTCCCCTCTTCGAATGCGGGGGCGATTCTCGGCTTCTCGGCCTCGTCCAGTTCCAGCTTCGCCAATCGGCTTTCATAGTAGATGGGCACCGTGGCGGTGTGCTCGACGGCGCGCTGGATGTCGTAGACGCCGATGTAGTGGCCGAAGACCGCGCGGGTGTTCTTGTCGGTCGGTTCGATCGCCGTTCCGGTAAAGCCGATGAACGAGGCATTGGGCAGTGCATCGCGCATGTGGCGCGCAAAGCCGTCGACAAAATCGTACTGGCTCCGGTGGGCCTCGTCGGCGATCACCACGATATTCCGCCCATCGGAGAGCATCGGGGGCCGACCTGCCCTCTCCTCAGGGAAGAACTTCTGGATGGTGGTGAACACCACACCCCCCGCCTCGACGGTGAGCTTCTGCCTCAAATCCGCTCGACTCTCGCGGATCCGGTCCCTTCTCCGTCGTTTCCGTCGCCACGTCGGTTTTCCTCGGGCACTTGTCGTAACGGCTTATTCTCTGCCGCCGCATCCCCCATACACGCCCCGCACAATCCATCCTGACGCGGCCTGTACCGGCAACCAACCAGGTCCCGCCCGGCAGGCGGGGCGTGCGAAGCTCTGGCGAGGGTTGGGGCCCCGACGGGCAGCCAATGGTCGAGATGGCGAACAGTCATGCCTTTTCCACGGCCACGGCGCAGACTTTGGTTTCGGGGATCTTGGCCACCGGGTCCAGCGCGGCGTGGGTCAAGACGTTGGTCGGGGCTTCCCAGAAGTGGAAGGTGAGCGACACGACACCCGGCCGGCAGATTTCCGTCACCTGGGCCTGGACCTCGATCCGACCGCGGCGCGAACGCACCTGGACGCGGTCGCCGTCGGCGATTCCCAGTCGCTGCGCATCGTCCGGGTGGATCCTGAGCAGCTCGCGCCCGTCCAGTTTTTCCAATCCTTCGACTCGCCGCGTCATGGTGCTGGTGTGGAAGTGGTAGAGGCTGCGGTCGGTGGTCAAGACCAGCGGGTACTGCGGCTCAACCTCTTCGGCCGGCGGCCTGTACTGCAGGGGCACGAAGCGGCCCTTGCCGCTGGGCGTGTTGAACCGCTGGGCGTGCAGGTACCGCGTGCCCGGATGGTCCGCGCTGGGGCAGGGCCACTGGAGTCCGCCGTTTTCCAGGCGGTTGTACGAGATGCCGCCGTAGCTGGGCGTGAGCCGCGCAATCTCGTCCATGATCTCCGACGGGTGGGAGAAGTCGAAGCCGCCGACGTCCATGCGCCGGGCCAGCTGGCAGATGATCCACCAGTCCGGCTGCGCTTGGCCCGGCGGTTCGATGGCGCGGCGCACCCGCTGCACTCGCCGTTCGGTGTTCGTAAACGTGCCGTCCTTTTCGGCAAAGCTGGCCGCCGGCAGCACCACATGGGCCATGCGATTGCTTTCGGTGAGGAAGATATCCTGGCTGACGAAGAACTCCAGTTTTTCCAGGGCCTCTCTGGCGTGGTTGGCATCGGCCTCGCTCAGCGCAGGGTTTTCGCCCATCAGGTAAAGGGCTTTGAGTCGGCCTTGGTCGATGGCATCGAACATTTCGGTCAGGGCCAAGCCCGGGTTCGGGCTGAGCGGCCCGTCCCAGGCCCTTTCGAACTTGGCCTGCACGTCCGGGTCGCTGACCTTCTGGTACCCGGGGTAGACGTTGGGCAGCGCGCCCATGTCGCAGGCGCCCTGGACGTTGTTCTGGCCGCGCAGCGGATTGACGCCGCTGGAAGTCCGACCCACGTTGCCCGTCAGCAGGGCCAGGTTGCTGGTGGCCAGCACGTTGTCGGTGCCGTGGGTGTGCTGGGTGATCCCCATCGAATAAAAGATGGCGCCGGGCTTGCGCGTGGCGTAGATCCGGGCCGCCTGGACGATCTTCTCCCGCGGCACACCCGTGGTCGTTTCGACGAAATCGAGGCCGAATGCGGACAGCGACTCGCGGAAGGCCTCGAAGTTCTCGCATCGCTCGGCGACGAACGCCTTGTCCTCGAGTCCTTCGTCGACGATCACCCGCATCATGCCCATCATCAGCGCCACATCCGAGCCGGGGCGGTGTTGGAGGAACAGGCAGGCATGGCGGACCAGGTCGATCTCCTTGGGGTTCGCCACGATCAACTGGGCGCCCCGCCGGACGGCCCGCTTGATTTCCAGGGCCAGCACCGGATGGGCTGATGTGGTGTTCGTGCCGATGGCAAAGATGCTGGCCGCATCCTGGATCTCGCCGATCGAGTAGGTCATGGCCCCGCTGCCGAAACTCTGGACCAGACCGGTCACGGACGGCGCGTGGCAGAGCCGAGCGCAGTGATCCACGTTGTTGGTGCCCATGACCCGGCGCACGAACTTCTGGATGACGTAGTTCTCTTCATTGGTGCATTTGGCCGAAGCCATGGCAGCGAACTGGTCCCCGCGGTACCCCTGCAGCCGCTCCGCCACCACCCCCAGCGCCTCGTCCCAGGAGACTTCCACGAACCGGCCGTTGCGCTTGACCAGCGGCGCTGTGAGCCGTTCGGGGTGGTTGACGAACTCATAGCCGAAACGCCCCTTGACGCACAGACGGCCCTGATTCACGGGGCTTTCGCGGTCGCCGCGCACGCTGACCACGCGCCGGCCGCGCACGCCGAGGTAGAGGCTGCAGCCCACGCCGCAGTAGGGGCAGATGGTTTTCACTTCGCGCGACGGCCTGGGCATGTCCTTGGGCACCAAGGCCCCCACCGGACAGCGCACCACGCATTCGCCGCAGGAGACGCAAGTCGATTCGGCGATGGGCCGGTTGCCGAAGGTGCTCACCACCGTCTGGAAACCGCGGAAGGCATAGTCCAGGGCGTTGACGCCCACGATCTCATCGCAGGTACGCACGCAAATGCCGCACAACACGCACTGGTTCGGATCGTAATCGAAGAACGGGTTGGACCGATCCACTTCGAAGCGTCTTTCGGTGCGGCGCAAGCGCTCCAGCCCCTTCTGGTCCACGCCCACGTAGGCAGCGATCCGTTGCAGTTCGCAGCGGTCGTTTTTGGCACAGGCCAGGCAGTCGGGATAGTGGTTGGCGATCAACAGTTCGGTGGCCACCCGACGCACCTTGTCGATGTCGGGGCTTTCCGTGCGTACATCCATGCCCTCGGCCACCGGCGTCATGCACGAAAGGGTCAGCCCGCGGCCATCCAGCTCGACCATGCACAAGCGGCAGATGCCCACCGGCTTCAGGTCCGGATGGTGGCAGAGGTTGGGGATATAGATCCCGGCTGCAAGCGCCGCCTCCAGAATGGTCATCCCCGGCTCGGCCGCAACCGGCTGGCCGTCGATCGTGATGGTCATGTTGCTGTTGTCCATAGGGATGGTGCCTCGCTTACGCTTCGGGTTATCATTCTGCCGATGGCCTCAGGTCTCCTCCGGTAGTCCTGCTGCGGGCGCCGGCTTGGGCGGCGCCGGCGTTTCGGTCGCAGGCACCTGCCCGGGGATGCGCTGGACGGCGTGGCTCTTGGGCGGGCAGACCTCGAAACAGGCCCCGCAACGGGTGCACTTCAGCTGATCGATGGTATGTGGCTCTTTCTTCTCGCCCTGGATGGCCTCAACCGGACAATGCTTCAGGCAGAGCTGGCAGCCCTGACATAACTCTGGGTCGATACGATACCAGAGCAGCTGGCGGCAGACCAGCGCGGGGCAGCGCTTCTGCTGGATGTGGACTTCGTACTCCTGGCGGAAGTAGCGGATCGTGGTCAATACCGGGTTCGGGGCGGTCTGGCCCAGGCCGCAAAGAGAACCCGCCTTAATCCCTTCGGACAACTCGGCAAGCAAATCGATGTCCTCCGGCGTCGCTTTTCCTGAGCAGGCATCCTCGAGGATGGCCGCCAGCTGCCGCGTGCCGAGTCGGCATGGCGTGCATTCGCCGCACGATTCCTTTTGGGCAAAGTCCAAGAAGTACCGGGCCACGTCCACCATGCACGTCTCTTCGTCCATCACCACCATGCCGCCCGAGCCCATGATGGACCCGGCGGCGGTGAGGGAATCGTAATCCACCGGCATGTCCAACAGGTCGGCCGGAATGCAGCCGCCCGAGGGCCCGCCCGTCTGCACCGCTTTGAACCGCTTATCGCCCACCAAGCCGCCGCCGATATCGAAGATCATTTCGCGCAAGGTGATCCCCAGCGGCACTTCGACCAGTCCCGGACGCTTCACATTGCCCACCAACGCAAAGGTCTTCGTGCCTTTGCTTTTTTCCGTGCCATACCGGGCGAACCACTCCGGGTCGTGGCGGAGGATGAGGGAGACGCAGGCCAGCGTTTCCACGTTGTTGATGATGGTCGGCTTGCCCCACAGGCCGGAAACCGCAGGGAACGGCGGCCGCGGGCGGGGCATGCCCCGGCGCCCTTCGATCGATGCGATCAGCGCCGTCTCTTCGCCGCAGACAAACGCCCCGGCCCCTTCTTTGACCTGGATGTCGAAGCTGAATCCGCTGCCGAGGATGTCTTCATCCAGAAGACCGTACCCGCGGGCCTGGTCCAACGCCACGGCGAGCCGCTCCAGGGCCAACGGGTATTCGGCGCGGCAGTAGATGTATCCGTGCCGCGCCCCGATGGCGTAACCGGCCACCAACATGCCTTCAAGCACCGAATGAGGATCACCTTCCAGGAGCGACCGGTTCATGAACGCCCCGGGATCGCCCTCGTCGGCGTTGCAGACCAGATATTTCACCTCTCCCGGCGCATCGCGGCAGAACTGCCACTTGCGCCACGTGGGAAACCCGGCCCCGCCGCGCCCGCGCAGGCCCGATCGCTTCACCTCCTCGATCACCTCTTCTGGTTGCATGCGAAGTGCCTTTTCCAGGCCCCCATAGCCGCCATGGGCCAGGTAGTGGTCGATGTTGGTCGGATCGATCAGGCCACAGAGTCTCAGCGTACGCCGGACCTGGGCTTTGAACACAGGGGTCTCGAACAGCGGCGGGATGCCGTCGATCGTTCCATCGCCCAGCGTGCCCAGGGCGTGCTCAGCCGCCGGGTCGTCGCCGTCCAGATAGCGGTCGATCAACTGCCTGGCTCGCTCGGCCGTCACACTCTGGTAGCAAACCATCGGGCGGCGCGGCTTGGCTATACACACGATCGGTTCGGCATAGCAAGGGCCGATGCAGCCCACTTCGATGAGCCGCCAATCGGCGCCCCGCCGCTGCGCCTCGCTGCGGAACACCTCCAAAGCCTCCAGCGCACCGGCCGAACGCCCACAGGTGGCCGTGCCGACCAGGATCCGTACGCCCTGTCCCGATTGGAGCCTCTCCCAAGCTTCGACTGCACGTTGCCTCAATGCGTCAAGTTCGCTCACCTTGAGCCGCCTTTCCGAACCTTTGCGCCACTTTCCTGGGCGACATCCTCGCCTCCACCCGTTTGTTCACCATGATGCACGGCGACAGCCCGCAGGCGCCGATGCAAGCGACCGTCTCCAGCGAGTATTCCCGGTCTGGGGTTGTTTCGCCTTCCCGAATGCCCAGCTGCTTCTCCAAGACCTCCAGGATGCGGGGCGCACCGCGCACATGACACGAGGTGCCCCGGCAGACCATGATGTGGTTGCGCCCGATGGGCGTAAAGCGGAACTGCGTGTAGAACGTGGCCACAGCGTACACGCTGCTTTCCGGCACGCCCACAAACCGAGCGATGCGCCGCATGGCCTCGGAAGGCAAGTATCCGAATTCCGCCTGTACGCGCTGCAGAATCGCGATCAATTCGTCCTGTCGGCCTTCAAAGGAGGCAAAAACGGCCTCCAGACGCCGAGTATCTTCCATCTTCTTCCCCTCTGGCGCACAACGCTCTACTCTGGGGACCACGCGGCTCGCACCCATCCCGTCCGATCTGCCGTCGCCCGACTCGTCAGCCCCCAGGACCCATACGGACTCACTCAGAGCCGCCGGGCTCGGCGGAGTTATTGACTTTACCCCGGCGCGCCACATCTCGTCAATCGACGCTCCCCGGCCGGCGATGAGCTGACGCCAGAACGGCTAAAAGCTTCACTCCTCCCGCGACTCCATCCAAGGGTACCAACCGAATGTTGCCCAACTGGATCGGGCCCCTTCGGATTGCAAGCCGATGGAGCCGGGAACCTGGGCTGCCGCAGTGCCCTTGTTCTGCGGTTGGCCATTGAGCATCAGCTTCACCTGGCCGGCGCACTCAGCTGCCCTGCGCGGAACCGGACGAGACGGAAAGGGACTGGCTGGCCGACCGGGCCCCGGCGGCCCTCAGCGAACCGCTCGACCGAGCGGGCCCGTGGCCAGCAGCAAGCTCGTTGAGCCAATCGGCCGTCTCCTGGGCCGCAGCCCGGGTCGCGTACGTCTCGGCCACCGGGACCACCTCCAGAAGAGCCGGAAGGACGAAATAGCGGCCGTCTTTTCGTGGCGGGCGATTCGGTAGCGAAGCATGGCCGGGATCCCTTCTGGAGGTGGACACTCGTCGGACCCCTTCGTCCCATCTTTCCCCCCTGGATACCCGCTTCCGGCCCGCCTCCTGCGCAGCCCGCCCGGATTCGTGCCCGATCCTCCAGCGCATAGAGAAAGGGCCCGAGGGAAACCCCGAACCCTTGGCAGACCTTCCCCCAAAGGGGCGGGGGAGAGGCCAGCTTCTCAAGCACGATCCATTCTACCCGCTGGGCCGTCCGGGCGCCAGCACCGCGGGAGTGTCTCATTCGGCTCCTCGCGGCCGGAAGATCAGTCGCGGCAGCCGACGAGCGAAGCCGGGACGCTCGGCACCGATGGCCCTTCTCGGCCAACTCGAAAGGCCAGCCACGACACCTGGCTGTGGAAGCAATCCGGGCCATACTGAACAAACAAACTTTGGTTTTGGGGAGGGGCGCCGCGATGGCAAGTTCTTGGCCCTCAACCGCGGCGAAGCCATGCCGCCGGAAGGGGTGGGCGACATGGCGGTGCGCATGCAAGTGAAGCTGCTGCGGGCCACCCAACAGCGGTCGAATAGGACTTTCCGGGCAATGTTCGGCAGCTGGAAAGCCCGGGCTTGGAGTCTGTTTCAAAACGCTCTTGGCCGACCCGAAGACAAGGACGCCCGCAGCACGGACGGTCCGTCGGCGTGACCCCGGAAAGGGTCCGGGCTATTGGGCGTCTAGGATTTCGATCTCCAGCTGGCCGGCCACGCGGGCCACGGGGAGGAAACAACTCAGGGCCGAAGCGCCCTCCAAGCTGTGGTGGGCTATGGCCAGCCGCGCCGCGCCGGTACCACCCAGGGCCAAGGTGGCATCCAGTGGCACCCAACGCCCTTCGACGTACACCTGGTTCCACATATGGTACGCAAACCCCGGCCCCTTCGACCCTTCGGTGTAAATCAATCCGACGACGACGCGGGCCGGGATGCCCACAGCGCGGGCCAAGGCGGCCAGCAGCACCGCGTGTTCCGAACAGTCACCGCGCCGCGTGGACGCCACATCCACGGCGCTTGCAAAGGCCTGTGAATAGTCGACCTCCACGAAGCGGTGCACGAACCCTTCCAGGGCCAAGACCTGCTCGCA